>NZ_JBXAYD010000002.1:0-305692 GCF_056782075.1 Dellaglioa sp. CoH-56-MRSF-12 | reverse complement strand
GCAAGAAGTACAAGAAGTACAAGAAGTACAAGAAGTACAAGAAGTACAAGAAGTACAAGAAGTACAAGAAGTACAAGAAGTACAAGATAGCTATTATGATAATCAGTCAGATGAAGAAGTCAAAAGGTCAGATGCAAGTTATCAATTTCCATCACTTGATTTATTACCAGATCCTATTTTAGAAAATGCTGGTGAATTAGATGATTGGGTACTTTCTCAAATTGATGTATTAAATAATACATTGGAAGCATTCCATGTTAATGCAGAAGTTGATGGCTGGACAGTTGGGCCAACGGTGACCCAATTTGAAGTATCATTAGCTGCTGGTGTTAAGGTAAGTAAGATTACCAACCTTGTTGATGACTTGAAACTAGCGCTTGCTGCAAAAGATATCCGTGTAGAGGCGCCAATTCCTGGACGTAGTAGTGTTGGAATTGAAATACCTAATTTAAAATCAAGACCAGTCCTTCTCTCGGAAGTATTGAGATCTCCAGTGTTTATAGAAAATAAATCACCATTGACGGTGGCGTTAGGTGTCGATTTATTTGGTGAAGCACAAGTAACTAACTTACAAAAAATGCCGCATGGATTAATTGCTGGTGCTACAGGGTCTGGTAAGTCAGTTTTTATCAATAGTTTATTAGTTTCTATTTTATATAAGGCAACACCAAACGAAGTTAAATTGTTATTGATTGATCCTAAAGCTGTCGAATTAGCGCCATATCATGATATTCCTCATTTATTAGCACCTGTTATATCAGATGCAAAAGCAGCTTCGGCAGCTTTGAAATGGGCTGTTGATGAAATGGAAGAACGCTATCAAAAATTAGCTGCAGCTGGAGCTAAAAATATTGGTAACTTTAATCAAAAAGCAGAAGCTAATGGCGATTTTGGCCTAAAGATGCCGTATATTTTAATTATTATTGATGAATTAGCTGATTTAATGATGGTTGCTTCAAATGAAGTTCAAGAATATATTGCAAGAATTACACAAAAAGCTAGAGCAGCAGGAATTCATTTAATTCTGGCTACACAACGACCAAGTGTTGATGTTGTTACGGGTACAATTAAAAATAATATTCCAACTCGAATTGCATTTATGGTTTCTAGTCAAATTGACTCGAGAACTATCTTGGATACGGCCGGTGCTGAAAAATTACTTGGACGAGGCGATATGCTCTATCTAGGTAATGGATCAAGTCAGGCTGTTAGGTTACAAGGAACGTATATAGAAGATGAAGTAGATTTAATTACAGATTTTGTTAGAACTCAAGGAAAGCCAAGATATGCATTTAATCCAGATGGACTGAAAAAAATGGCAGATCAAAATGAACAACAAGATGATTTATTGCCAGGTATTTTAGATTTTATTGCGCACGAACAAACCATTTCAACTTCTAAATTACAGCGCGTCTTTTCAATTGGGTATAATAGAGCTGCCAATATTATTGACGAACTTGAAAATCAGCAACATATCTCACATGCTAAGGGGTCGAAACCTCGAGATGTGTATTTAAATGAAGATGAACTCAGACGGATGAGAGAAGAATTTTAACGACAAACTGAATATTAACTCATTTTATGGTAAAATTATGAATGAATAATGTCAGAAAAGGGGATAATGATGAATAACCAAAAAGTATATTATTTTGTAGGAATAAAAGGCTCAGGGATGAGTTCTTTAGCATTAATTTTACACGATCAAGGATTTAAGGTTGAAGGCTCTGATATTGACCAATATACATTCACACAACGTGGATTAGAATTAGCTAATATTAAGGTTTATTCATTTGATGAAAAAAATATCCATGAAGGTTTGACTGTAATTGCGGGAAATGCATTTACAGCGGATCATCCTGAACTTAAAAAGGCACGTGAAATGGGATTAGATATTGTCAGTTATCCTGAAATGTTAAGTCGATTAATGGAAGGTTACACAAGTATTGGTGTTGCCGGCTCTCATGGTAAAACAAGTACAACAGGATTGCTTGCACATGTCTTAAGTGGTATTGCACCAACGAGTTACTTAATTGGGGATGGTACTGGTAAAGGAAAACCTGATGCAAGATTCTTTGTTTATGAAGCAGATGAATACCGTCGACATTTTGTTGCCTATCACCCAGATTATTCAATTATGACTAATATTGATTTTGATCATCCAGATTATTTTACTGGTATTGATGACGTTTTTGATTCATTTGAAACAGTTGCAAAACAAACCAAAAAAGGAATATTTGCTTGGGGAGATGATCCTTTACTCCGTAAAATAAAAGCTGATGTTCCAATTTATTATTATGGTACAAAGGATTCTGATGATTTCCAAGCTCGTGATATAAAACGAACAACTAAAGGTTCTGAATTCGATGTTTATTATCACGATACATCATTAGGTCATTACCAAATTCCAATTTTTGGTGAACATAATATCTTAAATAGTTTGGCCGTTATTGCTGTTTCGTATTTTGAAAAAGTTGATTTAGAAGAAATTGCAAGTGAATTATTAAGTTTTAAAGGGGTTAAACGCCGGTTTAGCGAAAAGTATATTGGTGATATGACAATTATTGATGATTACGCACATCATCCATCAGAAATTAAAGCAACAATTGATGCTGCTCGTCAAAAATATCCTGATAAAGAATTAATTGCGGTCTTCCAACCACATACGTTTAGTAGAACTATTGCGTTGATGGATGATTTTGCAATTAGTTTGAATCTTGCCGATAAGGTTTATTTAACGGATATTTTCAGTTCTGCTCGTGAAACATCAGGTAATGTTTCTAGTGAAGATCTTGGTGCAAAGATTGTTAAGGGTGGCGAGATTATCAAACTTGATAATCTTTCGCCATTACTTGATTACAATAATGCAGTTGTTATTTTTATGGGCGCTGGAGATGTCCAAAAATATGAATATGCATATGAAGAATTATTGAGTAATTTAAGTTTTAAAAATAATTAGTTGCTGAAAAAGAAATGATTTTCGAATCATTTCTTTTTTATTACTTAATTTTTTTTTACGAAAAGTGAAAATTCTTGATAATTTTACATGATTTGGTACACTTGTCCTTATACATACAAGGGGTTATCCTTTAAAAAGGTTAATGCTGTATGAGGTTAAAAGTCATGTTGTATTCTGATTAAAATAAGTAGTATTGCTCTAACTTATTTCATTTTATTAAATTAGTTGTAATAGGTTTTAGTGTATTAATCACAATATTTTAAACATGATTTCTTAATTAACAAGGAGGAAAATAAGATGGATAATCAAAATAGCGTTATTATTAATGAAAAAGATGGATTAAATCATTTTTTAGCAAAATTATATGGGTATATGGCGCTTGCAGTTGGCGTTTCAGCTGTCACAGCATTTTTAACATTGACAGTATTTCAAAAATTAGTTTATGGCTTTATGGCAGAACATTCATGGTCAATTTGGGCATTATTTATTGTCCAATTGGTGGTTGTCTTAAATATTAACGTAAAGGCATCAAGGGCACCATTTGTAACATTTGCTTTATTGATGGGGTATTCTGTACTTGAGGGCGTAACGTTGTCGTTGATTATATCAATGTATTCAGTCGGGAATATCATTGCTGCATTTGCCGCAAGTTCGGCTGTATTCGTTACGATGACCATTTTAGGAAATGTTACTAAACGAGATTTAACTAAATTAGGCACACAGGCATTAGCAGCTTTGGTTGGACTAATTGTTGCTTCATTTGTAAATTTATTCTTACAAAGTGAACTTATTAATTACGTATTCTCATATATCGCTGTGATTATTTTCACCATTTTAACAGCGTGGGACACACAAAAATTAAGACAAGTATTTTTACAACGAGATAGCAATGTTTCAGTTTCTAACTTAGCTATGACAGGTGCACTAATGTTATATCTTGATTTTATTAATTTATTCATTTCATTCTTACAAATCTTTGGTTACGGTGGTAGAGATTAGTAATTCATAAATAAGAAGGTTAAACCTCCAAGTTAAGGATTTATAACTTGGGGGTTTTTATTACTTTATTGAGTTATTAGCGTATTCATTATTAATCACGGCTGATGTTTGGTAAAATAGAGATAGAGATTTTCAAAGGAGACGGATATTAAATGACTAATACTAATGAGAAACTACTATTGATTGATGGAAACAGTATTGCCTATCGTGCATTTTTTGCATTGTACCAATCTGTAGATAGATTTACAAACCAAGCTGGGTTACATACAAATGCATTATATGGGTTTAATAATATGTTGAATGTCATATTAGATACCGAAAAACCGACACATGTATTAGTTGCATTTGATGCAGGAAAGACAACATTTAGAACTAAAAAATATGATAATTACAAGGCCGGTAGATCAAAAACACCGCCAGAACTAAAAGAACAAATGCCATATTTTAGAGAATTACTAGCAGGATACGGCATTAAAACTTACGAATTAATTGATTTTGAAGCAGATGACATTATAGGCACAATGGCAAAAAAAGGTGAAGAAGCTGGATATAATGTGACTATTGTGACTGGAGATCGAGATTTAACACAATTAACAACCGATAAAGTAACAGTTTCTGTCACAAAAAAAGGCGTTAGTGAAATCGAAAAATTTACACCAGAGCATGTAATGGAAAAATTTGGATTAACACCATTGCAAATTATTGATATGAAGGGATTAGTTGGCGATACGTCAGATAATTATCCCGGTGTTACTAAAGTTGGTGAGAAGACTGCAATTAAATTATTAACAGAATATGACTCAATGGAGAATCTTTACGAAAATATTGATCAATTAAAGAAAAGTAAAATGAAAGAGCATTTAATTGAAGATAAAGATCAAGCATTTATGAGCAAAGATTTAGCCAGAATTCGACAAGATGCACCTATCACAATCGATTTTCCTGATACAAAATGGGATGGAAAAGACTTAGATAAGTTAGTTGCTTTCTATGAAAAAATGGATTTTAAAAAATTTTTAAGTCAATTAAATTTAAATTCAGCATCAGATAGTGTAGAAATGAATTTATTTCCAGAACCTAAAAAGACAGATTATAAAGTATTAACTAGTGATAATTTAGATGAATTATCTAAATTATCACAACCAATTTCTTTTTATTTAGAGATGTTGGAAGATAATTATCATACAGCAGATTTTGATGGATTTGCGATAGGTGATGGCAATCAATTTTTCGTAACACGAGATGTTGATTTGTTAAAATCTAAAACTTTAGTTTCAATTCTTTCAAATGATAAAATTAAAAAGAATGTATTTAATTTTAAACGTAATTATGTAGCATTGAACCGATTGGACATTCAACTTGCAGGAACTGAATTCGATCTTTTGTTGGCTTCATATTTGTTAGATACAAGTGATAATAGTAATGATCTTAGTAAAGTTGCACAGAAACATGATTACTATGACGTTAAGTCTGATGAAGAGGTATATGGTAAAGGCGTTAAACGTGCAATTCCAGAAGATGATGATATTTTCTTTAGTCATATGGCATCGAAAGTTGACGCCTTAAATCTTTTGAAAGAACCATTAATGGCCGGATTAGTTGATCATGAGCAAATGGATTTGTACACGGATATGGAACTTCCTCTTTCACTTGTATTAGCCAAGATGGAAATTCAAGGCATTAATGTGGATGCCGATAGATTGAAGATTATGAAAAAGGAATTTTCAACTATTTTAAGTGATATGGAAACTAAAATTTATAGTGAAGCTGGTGAAGAATTTAATATTAATTCACCAAAACAATTAGGCGTTATTTTATTTGAAAAATTAAAATTACCTGTTGTTAAAAAAACTAAAACAGGTTACTCAACTGCAGTTGATGTTTTAGAACAACTTAGTACAATAGCTCCAATTGCAGATTTAATTTTAAAATATCGACAAATTGCAAAAATTCAATCAACGTATGTTGAAGGATTATTAAAAGTTAGACATGAAGATAAGAAAGTTCATACAAGATACCTACAAACACTGACAGCGACAGGCCGATTATCATCTGTAGATCCTAATCTACAAAATATTCCGGTCCGCGTTCCTGAAGGTAAGAAAATTAGACAAGCATTTATACCTGAACATAAGGGATGGAAAATATTCTCATCTGACTATTCACAAATTGAGTTGCGTGTTTTGGCCCATATTGCGCATGATGCTAATATGCAAGAAGCTTTTAAAGAAGGAATCGATATCCATGCTAATACAGCAATGAAAATTTTTAGTTTAGAATCGCCAGATGACGTGACGTCAAATATGCGTCGAACAGCTAAGGCAGTCAATTTTGGGATTGTTTATGGTATTAGTGATTATGGATTGTCACAAAATATTGGGATTACTAGAAAACAAGCACAAACATTTATTGATACTTATTTAAATGAATTTACAGGCGTTAAGAACTACATGGAAAGCGTTGTGCGTGAAGCTAAAGATAAGGGCTATGTTGAAACATTATTCCATCGTCGTCGTTATTTACCAGATATTAACAGTCGAAACTTTAATTTACGTTCTTTTGCTGAAAGAACTGCAATGAATACCCCAATTCAAGGTAGTGCTGCGGATATTATTAAAGTAGCGATGATTAATATGAACAAAATGTTAGAAGAAGAACATTTACAAGCCAAAATGTTATTACAAGTACATGATGAATTAATTTTTGAAGCACCTGAAGAAGAAATTGCTATCTTGCAAAAGAAAGTTCCTGAAGTTATGGACGCTGCTGTTTCTTTAGAGGTTCCTTTAAAAGTTGAGAGTGCGTTTGGTGATAGTTGGTTTGATACTAAATAAAAAGTGGTTGGGGGTAATTATATGCCAGAATTACCAGAAGTTGAAACGGTTCGAAGAGGTCTTAGTCAATTAGTTATAGGTAAGACAATTAAATCAATTGATGTTTTATGGCCTAAAATTGTATCTGGGGATGTACTAGATTTTAAGCGTGAATTAGAAGGTAGAAAGATTGAATCAATCGATAGACTGGGTAAATACTTACTTTTTCGTTTTGATAGTAAAATGACAATGGTTTCTCATTTAAGAATGGAAGGCAAATATTTTGTCCGTGGATCAGATGAACCAATTGAAAAACATTCCCACGTCATATTTCATTTAACTGATGGGCAAGATTTAAGATACAATGATGTTCGTAAGTTTGGACGCATGCAACTAATCCCCACAGGTCGAGAACGTGAACTTTCGGGACTTAAGAAGCTAGGACCAGAACCGACAGAAGATGATTTTAAGCTCAGTTATTTCAAAAAATATTTATCTCGTAAGCATATGGCAATCAAGCCTGTGTTATTAAATCAAGAAGCGGTTGCTGGTCTTGGAAATATTTATGTTGATGAAGTTTTATGGATGAGTAAAATTAATCCGGAACAGCCAGCAAATTTAATTTCTGATAGGAAATTAGCTATATTACGTAAAAATATTATTCTTGAGCTAGCCACTGCGGTACAAGCTGGTGGAACAACAATTAGATCCTATACGGGTGCGTTTGGTGAGACGGGTTTGTTCCAATTTGATTTGAATGTCTATGGTCAAACAGGAAAACCATGTCCTAGATGCGGAGCGCCTATTGTTAAAATAAAAGTGGCACAACGAGGGACACACTACTGTCCACATTGCCAACCGTTAAAGGAAGTTTAAAAATGACTTATATTCTTGGACTAACTGGTGGCATAGCAACAGGTAAATCAACAGTTAGTCGTATTTTTAGAGAAGAAAATATCACAGTTATTGATGCAGACGTTATTGCGAGACAAGCTGTTGAACCAGAATCTGTAACATTAAAAATAATCATTCAAACATTTGGTGAAAAATATTTATCATTAACCGGGAATTTGAATCGAAAAGAGTTAGGTCAGCTAGTTTTTAATGATGCAACAGAGTTAAAAAAATTGAACGGCATTATGGTTCCTGCTATTAGAAAAGAAATCTTGTCACAAATAGAAGTCCAAAAAAAATTAGGTAGCCAGTTAATTATTTTGGATATGCCTTTATTATTTGAGCAAAACTACCAATTACTTTGTGATGCAGTAATGGTTATCTATGTACCTGAAACAGCACAATTAGAACGTTTAATGAAGCGGGATGAATTGTCTTTAGATGAGGCGATGTTAAGGGTTAAAGCACAATGGCCCATTCAAAAGAAAAAAGATTTAGCAGATTTTGTAATAGATAATTCAACAACGGTTGCCGTTACAAGGGTTCAAGTGCTAAACTGGCTTAGTAATCAAATTAATGGTTAAATAATGTAAATAAAAAATAATGAGGTGTCACAATGAAATGTCCACATTGCCAACATAATGGCTCTCGAGTCGTTGACAGTCGACCAACAGATGAAGGTCGCGTTATCAGACGACGTCGTGAATGTGAAAATTGTGAATTTAGATTCACAACATTTGAACGAGTTGAAGCTACACCACTACTTGTTATTAAAAAAAATGGAACACGTGAAGAATTTAATCGTGAAAAGATTCTTAAAGGTATTATCAGTTCTGCTGAGAAAAGACCAGTTTCAATGAAAGCTATCACTCATCTTGTGGATCAAGTGGAAAATAATGTTAGAGCATTAGGTGAAAATGAAATTTCTAGCCAACTAATTGGTGAATATGTTATGGGATTATTGGCTGATGTAGATGAAATTGCGTACATTAGATTTGCTAGTGTTTATCGCCAATTTAAAGATATGAGTGTTTTCTTAAAAGAATTAAATGAAATGATGGCTCGTGATAAAACACCTACAGATAAACCGGATTTGAAGGAATGATAATCAATGATTGATATATGCGGAAATATGAGTCCGAAAGACGGTTATGTCGTTTTAATGGATGAAAAAGTTACAAATGATGATATTGAACGACTAGACTACTTGTATCAACCTGTTATGGGTGTGATTGCGAGTGGTCTATTTGCTCTATTGAAAGGTGAGGCAGGTCAAAATCCACAATTATCTAATCGAAAGATGCATAGTGAATTACTTGCATTACTAAATATTGACATAGCAATGTTTTATGAAGCAAGAAGTGCCCTTGAAGCTTTAGGGCTTTTGAAGAGCTTTGAAAAAGAGGATGCAATAGGAAAAGTTGTTGTCTATCAATTGCGTCGACCTTTGCAAGCAACTGATTTTTTTACAGATGATTTACTAAGCACTTTACTCTGGGAATCGATTGGTGATGGTAGGTACAAAGAAATTACCACTCGATTTGCGTTACCAATTTTAAAATTAGATGGCTTCAAAGAAACATCTAAAAGTTTCTTAGATGTTTTCCAAGTTAATCAAGATCATTTGTCTAATAAACCTGATATTATTTCTGAAAGTAAAAAAGTTTTTTCAACGGACAAGAAGATACCGAAAAAGTTAGTTGAGTCAGGTAGTATTGAGTCATTTGATTTTAAATTTTTTATTGAACTACTGGAAAAGAGTTTCGTTTCTTTGGATAATATCAATGAACAGCGGGATTTAATTATTTCAGAGCATCTCTTGTATGGTATTGATGAAATCGAAATGGCCCAATTTATTGGAGATTCAGCTGACTTATCAACAAATGAAGTTGATTATAATTCATTCAAGCAACATATTGCTCACAAATATAATCAACAAATTAAACTGAAAAAACAAGAAGATTTAACAAGTAGTGATAATAAAAAGGTTAATATGAAATCTGTTGAAACGCTAAAAAAAGTTGGTTTTTCTGAAGAGGATTCGCAGTTAATTCTTGCGAGTGAAGCCTATAAACCTTTTGATTTTTTGAAATCGTTAAAAGAAAGCAAGGGTGGATATGTCACTGACAGTGAAGCATATCTGTTACAGCAACTTATTCAACGACAGATATTTTCTAATTCAGTCATTAATATTCTGATTCATTACATTTTGATTGACCGTGATTTATCAACACTTAATAAATCGTTTGTCGATACTATGGCTAATGATTGGTCACAGCAAAAAGTGAAGACACCTGAAGAAGCCATTAATCAGGTTCGACAATTTAACAATAAAAAGACTGAAACTAAGGCGTCAAACCAACGACAAAGAAAAATAATTAAAAAAGAGACATTGCCTGATTGGGCTAAAGATGACTATCAAGCACCAAAAGTGGATGTAAAAGTTGATAAGGATGAACTAAAAAGACAACTTGCTGAATTTAATAAAACAGCACCCAAAGGAGGAAAATGATGGAAGATTTAGGGACAGAAATCAAAAAATTTCTTGAAAAGGACAACCTGAGTGAAAGATATCCTAATGTTAATTATCGTGATTTAATGAGAAAAGTTTATGAAGATTCAGATGTCATCGCTTTTTTAGATAGAAATAAAGCTGAATTAACAGAGGATAGTATTCGACGCGCTGATGCAAAATTGTATGAATTCTTATCTGAAAAAAATAAAATTATTCTTGGTAAAGGAATGATAGCACCAGGTTATAAGCCACAATTGGTTTTGAATAATCATATGATTGATGTTTCCTATGTACCAACAGATTCTTTTATCGAGGCTCAAAAAAGTAGAGCATTAGCTAAGCGAGTTAAATCAATGAGTATGTCTAAAGATATCAAAAACGCGACTATGAATGGCTTTGATATGGATGAACGTGGGGATGCACTTAGCCAGAGTTTAAAATTTATAACAACATTTGTTGATAGTCCTAAATCTTATCACCAAGCAATGTATTTTTATGGTAGCTTTGGCGTTGGTAAAACATATCTTTTAGGTGCTATGGCCAATGAATTAGCAAGTCGAGGATACCAAACGACTTTAATGCATTTCCCTAGTTTTGCAGTTGAAATTAAAAATGCTATTAGTGATAATCGTGTTTATGACATGCTAAATGCTGTTAAAAAATCTGAAATTTTAATGATTGATGATATTGGTGCCGATGCAATGTCTAGTTGGGTTCGTGATGATATTTTAGGTGTTATTTTACAATATCGCATGCAAGAAGAATTACCAACTTTCTTTAGTTCTAATTTTTCGATGAAACAACTAGAAGATGAGCATTTACGTATTAGTCAAAAGGGTGAAGACGAGCCTCTTAAGGCAAAAAGAATTATGGAACGAATTCACTTTTTAGCAAAAGAAGTTAAGATTGTTGGAAAAAATCGTCGACCTAAATAAGAATAATAGTTGCTAAATTTCACTAAAAATGGTTAAATAGTTATTAAATTGATACGGAAGATTACATTCTTTTTTTATGTCCGCAGGGAGGGAAAGCATAGCTGAAAGCTTTTCTGGCAGAGAATAAGTGATGACCACTTCCATAATGTTGCCTGATTTTTATCAGGTCGGATTGGATCCGTTAAAATCTATGGAGAAAGTTTTGTTTCGGCAAAACTTTGAATTTGGGTGGAACCACGTTAATCGACGTCCCTAATACACGATTTTATTTGTGTATTAGGGACTTTTTTTGTATCAAAAAATATTAAAACAATGGAGGAAGTTAACATGTCAAAAATAAATATTACATTTCCAGATGGCGCAGTTAAAGAGTTTGATTCAGGTATTACGACTGAAGACGTTGCAAAGTCAATTAGTCCTAGTTTAGCTAAAAAATCAATTGCCGGTAAATTCAATGGTGTTTTGGTTGATTATCTTCGTCCATTAGAGGCAGACGGCGCTATCGAAATTGTTACTAAAGAATCTGCAGACGGATTAATCGTTTTATGGCATACAGCTGCTCAAGTTTTAGCTAATGCGTTACAACAATTATACCCAGGTATGAAATTTGGTATGAGTTCTGATATTGAAAATGGTTTCTATTTTGATACAGATAATGGTGAAACACAAGTTAGCGTTGATGATTTGAAGAAAATTCAAGATAAGATGAAATCAATTGTTAAAGAAAATTTGAAAATTGAACGTCAATTAGTTTCAAAAGCTGAAGCTCTTGAATTATTTGCTGGTGACCCATATCGTGCTGAATTAGTAGTTGAAGCTACTGATGAAAATGGACAAGTTGAAATTTACAAACAAGGTGAATTCGTTAACTTAAGCGATGGCGCACAATTACGCTCAACTGCTGATGTTAAAATTTTCCAATTATTATCAGTTGCTGGTGCATATTGGCAAGGTAAATCAAGTAATCCGATGTTACAACGTGTTTATGGTACAGCGTTCTTTAAACAAAAAGATTTAGATGCTGAATTAGTTCGTCGTCAAGAAGCACGTGAACGCGATCATCGAGTAATTGGTAATGACTTAGATTTATTCTTTGTAGATCCAAAAGTTGGTGCAGGATTACCATACTGGTTACCTAATGGTGCTACAATTCGTCGTACGATTGAACGCTACATTGTTGATAAGGAAGTTTCAAATGGTTATGATCATGTTTACACACCAATCTTAGCCAACTTGGATTTATATAAAACTTCTGGTCATTGGGACCATTATCGCGAAGACATGTTCCCACCAATGGACATGGGTGATGGCGAAGAGTTAGAGTTACGTCCAATGAACTGTCCTTCACATATTCAAGTTTACAAGCATCATATTCGTTCATATCGTGATCTTCCTATCAGAATTGCTGAATTAGGAATGATGCATCGTTATGAAAAATCAGGTGCACTTTCTGGTTTACAACGTGTACGTGAAATGACATTAAATGATGGTCATACTTTCGTTGCTCCTGATCAAATTCAAGAAGAATTTAAAAGCGTCCTTCGTTTAATGATGGAAGTTTATGATGACTTTGGGATTGCTGACTATTCATTCCGTTTGAGCTATCGTGATCCAGCTAACACAGAGAAATACTTTGATGATAATGAAATGTGGACAAAATCACAAAGTATGTTAAAAGGTGCTATGGATGATTTAGGCTTAGATTACTACGAAGCTGAAGGAGAAGCAGCATTTTACGGTCCTAAATTAGATGTTCAAACAAAAACAGCGTTAGGAAATGATGAAACGTTATCAACAATTCAATTAGATTTCATGATGCCTGAAAAATTTGAATTATCATACATCGGTGATGATGGTGAAGAACACCGTCCTGTTATGATTCATCGTGGACTTGTTTCAACGATGGAACGTTTTACAGCTTACTTAACAGAAATGTACAAAGGAGCATTCCCAACTTGGTTGGCTCCTAAACAGGTAACAATTATTCCTGTTAAAAACGATCTTCATGCCGATTATGCGCATGATTTACGTGCTAACTTAGTTGCTCGTGGTGTACGAGTAACGGTTGATGAACGTAACGAAAAGATGGGTTATAAGATGCGTCAAGCGCAAGTTACTAAAGTACCTTATATTTTAGTTGTCGGTGATAATGAAGTAGCTGAAAATACAGTTTCTGTTCGTCGACATGGTGAAGATGATTCAAATATCTTTACAAAAGAAGATTTTATTAACAACATTACAAAAGAAATTGCCAACTATAGTCGTAAAGCATAAAAAAGACTCATTTTAATTTGCTTGACAATGAGTCTTCAAGTTGGTATGATATAAAAGTTAAGAAAAAGCAGAGGCTCCCGCTTCTCGCCTGAAGAGACAAAGAGTCTCTGGGCAGAATATTATTGAAATTAAATTCCAATTAAAATGGATTTCAAGCGGGCTGCGATAATTTATTATTGTTGCCCGTTTTTCTGTGTTTTTTCTCAAAAAAATTTGGAGGTGCATTGCCATAGCAGTTGATAAAGTAGACAAAATGGTCAATGAAGGTATCCGCGCATCGGAACTTCGTTTGATCGGTGATGATGGCGAACAACTTGGTGTTAAAACGAAACAAGAAGCACTAGATATGGCAGA
Source organism: Dellaglioa sp. CoH-56-MRSF-12 (assembly GCF_056782075.1). The sequence continues at coordinate 291,952 of NZ_JBXAYD010000002.1, read as the reverse complement.
AATTGCTAATTTAGATGTTGTTGTTGTTGCCGCTAACTCAAAACCACCTGTTGCTAAGATTATGGATTACGGGAAGTACCGTTTCGAATTACAAAAGAAACAAAGAGAAGCCCGTAAAAACCAAAAGATTGTTAATGTTAAAGAAGTTAGACTTAGTCCAACGATTGATATTAACGATTTCAATACAAAATTGAAAAATGCCTCAAAATTCCTTGCAAAAGGTGATAAGGTTAAAGTATCAATTAGATTTAAAGGCCGTGCAATTACGCATAAAGAAATCGGACGTGATGTCTTGAATCGCTTCGCTGACGCAGCTAAAGAAGTTGCATCAGTTGAATCAAGAGCGAAGATGGATGGACGTAGTATGTTCATGATGCTTGCACCTAAGGCTGAAAAGTAAAGCTATATTAGGAGGATATTAGATTATGCCAAAACAAAAGACTCATCGTGCATCAGCAAAACGTTTTAAACGTACAGGAAATGGTGGCTTAAAACGCTCTAAAGCATATACAAGTCATCGTATGCATGGTAAAACTAAGAAACAACGTCGTCAATTAAGCAAATCAACTACAGTGTCAGCATCAGATAACAAGCGTATCAAACAAATGCTTTCACAAATGAAATAATAAATATAAATTAGACAATTGATGCCATTTTTAAATGGCTCAATAAGGAGGAATTTTCATGCCACGAGTTAAAGGTGGAACCGTTACACGTCAACGTCGCAAAAGAATGCTTAAATTAGCAAAAGGTTACCGTGGATCAAAACATATCCAATTTAAGGTAGCTAAACAACAAGTAATGAAATCGTACCAATATTCATTCCGTGATCGCCATCAAACAAAACGTAACTTCCGTCGTCTATGGATTGCACGTATTAACGCTGCAGCACGTATGAATGGTTTAAGTTACAGCAAGATGATGCATGGCTTGAAATTAGCTGAAATTGAAGTTAACCGTAAAATGTTAGCTGAATTAGCTGTTAAAGATTCAGCAGCATTTGCTGCTGTTGCAGAAGAAGCTAAAAAAGCATTAAGTAAATAATAACTTTTAAGAGGATACTTGACCAATTGTCAAGTATCCTCTTTTTTTAATAAAATTTCTGTAAATAAGTTAAGTATGTTATTTTTAGTGAAATCAAAAAAATTTTATGTGATATCAATGATTATGGTCTATGTAACTAATAAGACAAAATATAATCTTAAAAAGAGCAATATAAAATTGAAATAACTCGTTTCTATTATTTTAAAATGAGAAAATAAAATTAATTTCATTTGTTTTCATGGAAAACATGCAATTTTGTTGAAAGTACATTATACTTAGATTATTATTCTAAAATTGAGGTAGCTAACATGCTTGAGAGATATAAACCAACTTGGATGGTTGAATCAATTTATGATTTAACACCAGAGGATTTACAAAATCATGGAATTAAAGTTGTTATGACTGATTTAGACAATACATTAATTGCATGGGATAACCCAAACGGAACCCCAGAATTGAAGAATTGGTTAGAGCTTATAGCTGCGGCTTCAATTCCAGTGATTGTTGTATCTAACAATAGTCACGAACGTATTGAAAAGGCACTGGAACATATTGGATTACCATTTGTTTCCAGAGCTCTAAAACCATTTACAAAAGGAATTAACCAAGTTAAAAATGAATTTAAGATGAATAATCAAGATTTAGTTTTAATAGGTGATCAATTGATGACTGATATTGCTGCTGCGAATAATGCGGGCATTAAAAGTATATTGGTTAAACCACTTGTTGAATCAGACGCTTGGAATACAAAACCTAATCGTTTCATTGAAAAAAGAATTAAAAATCACTTAATTAAAAAACACGATTTTAAAACTAAATGGGGGAATTCATTGGATGACTGACATAATTGAAGTACCAGAAATTGACGAAGATCTTTTTTGTATTGGCTGTGGCTCAAAAATTCAAAGTGAAGAAGTAGATGAATTAGGCTATACACCTAAATCCGCAGTAAAAAAAGGACTTGAAACAAATGAACTATATTGCCAAAGATGTTTTAGACTACGACATTACAATGAAATTGCTGACGTTAAGTTAACTGATGATGATTTCCTAAAATTATTGAATCAAATTGGTAGTGCTGATGCATTAATCGTCAACGTTATTGATATTTTTGATTTTAATGGTAGTCTAATTCCTGGATTACATCGATTTGTGGGTGATAATCCTGTTTTAATGGTTGGAAATAAAGCTGATTTATTGCCTAAGTCATTGAGACGTTCGAAGTTAAAGGATTGGATGAGACAACAAGCTAATTTACAAGGATTACGACCAATTGATGTTGCATTGACAAGTGCAACAAAAAACTTTGCGATTGATGAATTATTAGAATTAATTGAAAAGTATCGTGAAGGCCGTGATGTGTACGTTGTTGGAGTAACTAATGTTGGTAAATCAACATTGATTAATCAAATCATTAAACAAAGAACAGGTGTCCAAGACCTGATTACAACTTCAAGATTCCCAGGAACTACGCTTGATAAGATTGAAATTCCATTGGACGATGATCGAGCTTTAATTGATACACCAGGTATTATTCATCAAGACCAGATGGCTCATTATCTATCAGGTAAGGCGCTAAGATTAGTTTCTCCTCAAAAAGAAATTAAACAACGCGTCTATCAGTTAAATGAAAACCAAACATTATTCTTTGGGGCTGTTGCAAGATTTGATTACATTTCAGGGGGAACTCCTGGTGTTGTCGTTTATCTTGATAATGATTTAATGATTCATAGAACAAAAACTGAGACTGCAAGTGAATTTTATGAGAAACATGCTGGTGGTTTATTAAATCCACCAACAGATGATGAAATGAACGACTTCCCAGAATTAGTTCGTTTTGAATTTAAAGCAACACAAAAAAGTGATTTAGTTTTTGCCGGACTTGGATGGGTAACCATTAATGAGGGTGCTAAAGTCGCTGGCTGGGCACCAAAAGGTGTTTCGGTTCTTTTACGTAAAGCAATGATATAAGAGGAGTTAACTAACATATGACATTAAGAGGCAAACAAAAAAGATATCTACGCAGTCAGGCACATCATTTACGTCCACTTTTCCAAGTTGGAAAAGAAGGCGTGTCTACTAACTGGTTAAACCAAATTCGCGAAGCAATTGAAAAACGCGAATTAATCAAAATTAACATGCTACAAAATGCAACAATTGATACAAATGAAGTTCGTATTTTTATTGAATCTAATAGTTCAATTCAAGTTGTTCAAGTGATTGGTCATACATTAGTGCTTTATCAAGCAGCAACAGATGTCGAAAATCGAGATATCTCTGACAAAGTTAATTTACTCGCTTAATTTAAAATTTTGAGGAGGTTTTTAGCTTGACTATTCAAGTCCAAAAATTAAAAGAAATTAATTTAGTTACGAAATTTAAGACTAAACCCATTCTTGATAATACGAAAAAGCGTGTTGGAATTCTCGGGGGTACGTTTAATCCGCCTCACTTAGGTCATTTAATAATTGCTGATCAAGTTTGTCAGCAATTAGGATTAAGTGAAGTTCGATTTATGCCGGATGCAACACCACCACATGTGGATAAAAAGGAAGCAATTGATGCAAAGTATCGCCTTGATATGGTTAATCAAAGTATCGCGGATAACGATAAGTTTAAGCTGGAAGATACTGAAATTAATCGCGGTGGTATTAGCTACACCTATGACACTGTGGTTGCTTTAAAAGCAGCTCATCCGGAAAATGATTACTATTTTATTATTGGCGGCGATATGGTAGATTATTTACCGAAATGGTCTCGTATTGATGAATTAGTAAAATTAGTACATTTTGTTGGAGTTAAACGAACGGGATTTGAACAAACAAGTCAGTATCCTATACTTTGGGTTGATGTACCAACAATTGATATTAGTTCAACACAAATTCGAGATAAGATAAAAAAAGGCTGTTCAATTAATTATTTAGTACCTAAGGCAGTCTCAAATTATATTGAGAAAGAAGGGTTGTATCGTGAATAATTTAGTTTATTCTAATAATCTTTTTAGTGGAACTAGAGAAGAATTAGTACAGATTTTGAAGGAAACTTTGAGTGAAAAAAGATTTCAGCATGTGTTAAATGTTGAAAAATCTGCAATTGAACTTGCTCAAAATAATAATGGTGATATTGAAAGAGCAAGTATTGCTGGACTTATTCATGATTATGCCAAGGAGCGGACAGATGACACCTTTATCAGAACAATTAAGCAAAAACATATGGATCCTGATTTATTAAATTGGGGGAATGCTATCTGGCATGGAATTGTTGGCGCAGAGTTGATACATGATGAATTAGGTATTACAGATGATAAAATTTTAACATCAATTGTGAAGCATACGACAGGCGATGTTGAGATGGATTTGTTGGATAAAATTGTCTACGTCGCTGATTTCATCGAAGAAGGTAGGACGTTCTCTGGCGTTCTTGAAGCACGAAAAAAAGCATTTGAAAGTTTGGATGCAGCTGTTGGATTTGAAACAAAACATACACTAAGTTATTTAATTAATACCAATAAAAGAGTGTATCCTAAAACAATTTTGACCTTTAATAAATGGGTCGCAGAATAGAGGAGTAATAATGAATAGTATAGAAAAATTAGAAATCGCAGTTAAGGCTGCTGACAGTAAACGTGGCGAAAAGACGGTGGCTATTGATGTCCATGAAATTAGTCTATTAGCTGATTATTTCATGGTGACACAAGCTGACTCAGCTCACCAAGTTAAGGCTATCGTCAAAGAAATTCAAGATCAAGAAGAACTAGCAGGTGTTGAAGTCCGTCGTATTGAAGGACGTAATTCAACTAGTTGGGTTTTATTAGATTTTGGAGATTTAATTGTGCATGTATTTAAAACTGAATCACGTGAATTTTATGATCTTGAAAAATTCTGGTCTGAAGGCGCATCTGTAGATTTATCAGCATGGATTGAAGAATAATGATTTATACCACCTTTTCAAAATTGTATGATCAATTAATGGATCCTGATTTATATGATTCTTGGCAAACATTTGTCGAAACACAAGTTCCTGATAAGAAAACTGAAATTCTTGAATTAGCTTGTGGTGCAGGTCAATTAGCAATTGCTTTAACGCAATCTGGTTATTCAGTCGTTGGTTTAGATTTATCTGAAGAAATGTTATCAATTGCTGACCAACACGCACAGGATGCGAATGTATCCTTGCCTTTAGTACAAGGTGATATGATGAATTTGGAAGAGGCAGAGTTACCACAATTTGATGCGGTAACTTGTTTTGCTGACTCATTTTGTTATTTACCTGACGCTGATGCTGTAGGAAACGTTTTTAAATCAATTCATGGATTACTACAAGAAAATGGTCGATTCATTTTTGATGTTATCTCAACCTATCAAACGGATGAGATTTATCCAGGTTATATGTACAACTATCAGGATGATGATCAAGCTTTTTTGTGGTCAACATTTAAAGATGAAGAGCCACACAGTGTCGTTCATGAATTAACTTTTTTTGTCAAAAATGATACTAACTGTCAATTTGAACGTCTAACTGAGGACCATCATGAACGAACATATTCAGTTAATACGTATACTGAATTGTTAAAAAATGCTGGATTTAAGAATATTAAAATTTCGGCTGATTTTGGCACAAGTCAAGTTGATGATAAAACAACAAGACTATTTTTTGTCTGCGATAAATAGGAGTGAGTTACTTGGACACGACTGGGGTTATTGTTGAATATAATCCGTTTCATAACGGACATTTGTATCAGATTAATCAAATAAAAGAAAAGTATCCTGATACGACGATTATTGCCCTTATGAGCGGACAATTCTTACAGAGAGGTATTCCAGCTGCACTTGATAAAGAGAGCCGTACGGAGCAAGCATTGCAATCTGGTGTTGATTTAATAGTTGAGTTACCCGTTGCATTTTCTGTTCAACCGGCTGATTTGTTTGCTCAAGGTGCCATTAAATTATTGGCCGGATTAAAGATAACCAGACTTGTTTTTGGTGCTGAACATCCTGATTTGGATTTTATGACTATCGCAACTGAAATTCAAACGTTAGATAGTGAGTTTAATCAGTTTAATGAAACGTATGCCACACAATATCAACGAGCTGTTTTTGAAAAAACAGGTGTTCAAATTAATCGGCCTAATGATTTGTTAGGTTTAGCTTATGCTGAAGCCTGCATAGCCGAAAAAGCCGAAATCCAGTTATGTCCGATTCAACGTATAGAGGCTGATTACCATGAAACAAAATTTGTTGATACTCAAAAAATTACAAGTGCAACAGCAATTAGATTAGCAGTTCAACATCAAGAATCGATTGTAGAAGTTGTTCCTAATCAAACTCGACTTGATTCAGAAAATGAAAGATGGGCCGATTGGACAGATTTTTGGCCATATCTTCGATATCAGTTGAGTCTATCAACACCAGGTCAATTATCGTCGATTTATGGCATGTCTGAGGGTATTGAGTATCGTTTGTTGCAGCAGTACGAAAAGTTGCCTGACGAGGCTAATTTTGATGATTGGGTCCAAGCCGTTAAGTCGAAACGAGTAACTTATACAAAAATCTCAAGACTAGCAACTTATATTTTGTTACAAATAAAGCAAAATGAAATTGACAAACAATATAAGCAGCCTTATTATCATGTCTTAGGGTTCTCAAAAAAAGGTCAAACGCTGCTTAATCATTTAAAAAAGGAAGTGCCATATCCTATAATAACAAAAATTAGTAAAAAGGATAAAGAGGGACTTTACCAATTAGATTATCGAGCAGGAATTATTTATGGGCTAGTTAGTCATAAAAAATCGGATCTTTTTAGAAGACCTAAACAAATTAATTAACATACTGTCAAGGATATACCATTGACAATGTTTTTAATCACAGGTATAATCATAAGCGTTGCATTAGGAGGCATATTTGCATGAAATGGTCCTTAGTTGAGTTAAAAAAACAAAGTGATGAACCACTTCAAGTTGACGAAATGTTAAACCTTTCCGAAGGATTAATGCTGCGCAACAAAACAATTACAGCTGTTTCAGAAGTCCATGTTACGGGCATTCTGTCAGCAGATCATCAAGATGTCATTGGTCATTTTAACGTTAGTTTAACAGTTGAAATGCCATCAACACGATCATTAAAGAGTGTCGATGTCCCATTAAATTTTTCAGTTGATGAATTTTATGTAGGCTATCGCGATAAAGCACTTGAACGGTTTGATAAAAATGATGTTGTAATTATTTTGGAAGAAGATATGCTCAATTTGAATTCTGTGATAGAGGATAATGTGTTATTACAGATTCCGATGCAGATACTGACTGATGATGAGAGAAAAGCAGAAGATTTACCAACCGGAGACGACTGGGAAGTTCTTACTGAAGATAAACTCGTACAGGTTAGAAAAGAAAAAGTTGATCCTCGATTTGCCTCATTACAAAATTTTTTTGATAATGATGGTTCTGAAGAGGAATAAACATAACAATACTTTTATTAAAAGTTTTGGATAATTTTAAAGGAGGTGTTTGATAATGGCAGTACCAGCACGTAAAACATCAAAAACACGTAAGAGAATGCGTCGTACGCATTACAAGTTAACTGTCCCAGGTATGAGCGCTTGCCCTAACTGTGGCGAATTAAGAAAATCACATTATGTATGTCCTAGCTGTGGTTTTTATGACGGAAAAGAAGTCGTAAAAGTAAACAACTAAATCTACATTAAGTAAAAAGCCTTAACAACCATGGTGTTAAGGCTTTTTCTGTACAAAAAAAATAAGATTCAATTGAATCTTATTTTTTTTCACTAATTTTCAAACTTATAATTTTGAAGTCTGTCTCTGGATCAAAAAATTGAAAAGGTAATTTGGCATGGCTTTCAATATAAGTTACATTTTTAGCCGGTGTTTTAACAGCCTTAAAAGTGGGCGATTTGATAGATTTAATTAAATCTATCAAATCTAGAAGTAATAACTCTGGTTTGTTACTAAGATTAGACCAGCCTGAAAATTCGGAACGATAATTTTTAAAGATTGTTTTTCTTATCGGACTGATGAAAGCATTACTACTGTCATTTTCGTAAGGAATTGACTGAGATGCGATAGTGTGCTGACTTGTGGTACTATAAATTTGAATTCGACTATCTTTTAAATCTAAAAAATCGGCCGTTAATAATTTGTCGTTAACTTGGACAACTAAGTCAAAAGTAGGGATATTGTTAGAAAATTCTGCTTTTGCGCGACTGTATAAAAAAGTATCGATGGCATAATATAATTCTTGTACTTCAACTAATTTCATATTTGAAAGACCTCCTGAAATCAGTATAACAAAAAAAGGTAAAATAGATAGGAATTTTTGATGTCTAGTGTATAATTGACGTTGAAAGTTAAATGGGTTTATTGACAAAGTCGGTAGCTGATACTTTCTTAGATTACATGGTTTTTGATTCACAAAAAATTAAAGAAATGTAGGAGGTATTATAATGGATAAAGCACAAATTGGTGTTATTGGAATGGCTGTTATGGGTAAAAATCTCGCATTGAATGCTGAGAGTCGTGGCCGTACGGTAGCTATTTATAATAGAACGGGAGCTAAAACTGAGCAAGTTATGAAAGACCACTCAGAAAAAAAATTAGTACCCAGCTACTCAATTAAGGATTTTGCAGATTCATTAGAAAAACCTAGAAGAATTATTATCATGGTAAAAGCTGGCAAACCAACTGATGCTGTTATTGCAGAACTATTACCATTCTTAGATAAAGGTGATGTTTTAATTGATGGTGGTAATACTTACTTTGAAGATACAGTACGCCGTAATGCAGAATTAGATAATTCTGGAATTAACTTTATTGGAATGGGCGTTTCAGGTGGCGAAATTGGTGCACTTGAAGGACCATCAATGATGCCAGGTGGCCAAAAAGAGGCATATGACCTTGTTGCACCAATTCTTGAGGAAATGTCTGCTAAAGCTAGCGATGGGACACCATGTGTGACTTATATCGGTCCTAACGGTGCTGGTCATTATGTTAAGATGGTTCATAATGGAATTGAATATGGTGATATGGAATTAATTTCTGAATCATATCATTTGTTAAGAGATTTATTAGGCCTCTCAGTTGATGAAATCGCTGATATCTTCTCTGACTGGAACAAAGGTGAATTGGATAGTTACTTGATCGAAATTACTGCTGATATCTTAACACGTAAAGATGATTTAGGCACTGGTAAACCTATTGTTGATGTTATCCTCGATCGTGCTGGAAATAAAGGTACTGGTAAGTGGTCATCACAGAGTGCACTTGAATTAGGTGTTCCTCAGTCAGTTATTTCTGAATCTGTTTATGCACGTTACATTTCAGCAATGAAAGAAGAACGTGTTGAAGCAAGTAAAGTTTTACCTAAACCAGAAGTTAAATTAGGTGAATTAGATAAAAAAGAATTAATTGAAAAAATTCGTGAAGCATTATACTTTAGTAAAATCATGAGTTATGCACAAGGATTTGAACAATTACGTGTTGCCTCAGAACATTATGAATGGGATTTAAACTTTGGTGATATGGCTAAGATTTGGCGTGCTGGATGTATCATTCGTGCCCGTTTCTTACAAAATATTACTGACGCATTTGACGAAAAAGCTGATTTAAATAACATCTTATTAGATGGTTACTTCAAAGATATTGTTAAAAAATATCAAGAATCAGTTCGAGATATCGTTGGTATTGCTGTTAAAGCTGGTATTCCAGTTCCTGGATTCAGTGCAGCAATTACGTATTACGATCAATACCGTTCAGAAGTTTTACCTGCTAATTTAATTCAAGCACAACGTGATTACTTTGGTGCTCATACGTATGAACGTACTGATAAACCAGGTTCATTCCACTATACTTGGTATACTGAACAATAAAAAAAGTTAATAAATATACTAAAAAAGGCTATCTAACAACGATTTAAAAGTTGTTAGATAGGCCTTTTTTTCTTTTGGTTACGCTTTTGGTTACGTTTGAGTTAAGTATCTAAATATTGTAATAGTTTTGAAGTTACTGTTATATAGATTTGGGTAATCCTTACATTGGAATGACCAAGTAGATCTTCAATGCTGTTAAAGGAGGTACCGACTCCATGTAAAATTAACAAACACAAAATTGTTATCACTCTTTAAAAATTAACGTTGATATCCTAAATTTGGAGAAGTGACTTTTCCAGTAGATTTATTGACGTCAAATTCTACCATGTGTGTTTCAGTATCGAAGACGGATACAATATATTTATTACCTTTATCTAAAGTATCGCTTGATTTAACTTTTGGTTCCCAGTCGCTTGTCTCATTATTGAATGATTTAAAATAGCTTAAAGCAAGTGATTCAGCTTTTGATTGCGTCATCTTAGTTGATGTAGATGAACTTGTAGATTTTTCAGTGGTAGTAACGTTATTTTTCTCAGCCTCAATACTAGAAGAGCTTGCGGCAATAGAACTTTCAGCTGCGGTAATTGAAGAACTTGCAGCTGAGATGCTAGATGCTTGAGCAGATGATTCTGATGATGCTTTACTTTCGGAAGTTGCTTTTTTTATGGACTCTTTCTTACTTGATTCCTTTTTAGCTTTTATAATACTAGATGATGCAGCCTCAGAAGATGAAGAATCCTTACTTGTATTCTTGCTATTCCCACATGCAGTTAGTGAAAGTAGTGTGATGGCAGTAATCCCGACTATTGTTATTTTTTTATTCATAACACAAATTCCTCCAAATATTTTTATAGTAAAAAGCGAGCAGTGGGAATTGAACCCACTCGAAGTATCTATACGCCCGTTATCTATTTGTTTAATTTAGTGTACTAGTACCATCCCTATAATTAAGAGTAACACCGGCCTCTACATTAAAAATGTAAGTATTGAATTTAATTGAGGAGCTACCAATAGATTGAGCTTCCATTTGTACGCCACGAGCAAGAAGTTCATCTCCTCTGAATATTGGAGTAACGCGGTATCTAATATAGTTATTAGGATGTTCTTTAAGGTAAGTAGCTATATCCATTTCATGGGCAAGCATTTCAGGTGCATTCAGTTCACGAGTACCCGTAATTAAATTCTTTGGATTATTGTTCTGACCTGATAATTGATAACCAATTAAATGGCTACGATTATATAACCATCCGTTACTAATACGTTTATTTTTCCAGCCAGTAGGGTTCCAAGTTAACCCTTCGCGTTTCGCGGTAGGCATTAAAGATTTACTTAACATTGCATTGGCGGTTCCAGCACGATTCAGAGAATCTAGGTTGCTGTACGCTTCCCAAGTACCTTTACTAGTAGATAGGGTGCTTTCGCTGAAAGTAGGAATATTATTATTAACTTCTATTTCAGATTTATCACTATAGTTTAGAGATGATAAATCAAGTGTCTTAGATTTTTTAGTTGTTTCTTTTTTTGAAGAATCTTTACTATCATATTTAGCTAACTTATTTTTTAATTCTTTGATTTCTTTGTTAAGTTTGTCTAATTTCACTTGTTCTTTATCAACTTTATTATTAATTTCTTCTGCTTGCTTTTTGGCAGTATAGTCGTAAGTAACATGTGAATCAGATTTTGCTAAAACGGTAGTCGTGTTACTGATACCAATAAAAGTGAATGATAAAATTAGAACACGTATTAATAAATGATTAGTTGATTTCATTATTTTTTCGCCTTTCTATATCCAGCATCTTGAGCGGCTTGTTCTGTTTGGAAAGTAATCGCATTTGATTTACTCATTTTATAACCAGTTTGACCGGGAGTATGGTAAATTTTAGAATTAGTATTACCGATGATGGATCCTCCGCCAGTAGTAACAGAATCTGCGTTAGATGAATCCGTAGATGTAGAATTATTTTCTTTTTGAACGCTGTTAAAATGTTCTTGTTCTTTTTTTGCAGCTAGTCTTTGAGAACTTTCAGATTTAGATTTAGCTTTAGATTCACTTTCTTTTTCAGAAGTGGCTTTAGATTCTTTCTCATTTAATTTTTTACTCAATGATTCAGCTTCAGATTCTTTTGAAGAAACTTCTTTTTTTATAGATTCATATTTTGACTCTGCCTTTTTCTTATCGGCAGAGCCAACTTTTGTTACGGTAGTAAGGGGCGATTGTTTTTTAGTTGGTTCGGCCTGACTAGTCATCCCAATGCCTACAAGTGAAATGATCAGTACAGCAGTAGGGTACCAAACCCGTTTCTTGATTTTAGTGTATATATTTGGATTTTTAGTTTTTGTCATAAATCTTTTAACTGTGTAGTAAATAATAAAATATATTGAAATAAAAAAAATAAGTGCAAATAAAACGTTCATAATACGTGTTCCTCCAAAGATTTTTGTAATGTAAAATAAGCAATAAAAATTGTCTCAGTAATAAAAGTTATGTTGGTAATCTTTTTAAGACAGAAAGCTTGATTGGGCGGAACTAGATTCTTTGACACTAGCATTTCTACTTGAAGAAGGTGCAGTGATACCAATTAGAACGAGTAAAATAAATGAGATTAGGAAACTAAATAATATTAATTTTCTTGCATGATTAGTATCCTTTTTGTTAATTTTTGCGATAATAAATTTAATAACATATACCAAAAATGTGATAAAAGTAGTAATAAATAAGAGAGCGAAAAAGATACTCATGTGGAAAATCCTCCAGAAATAATATTTTTAGTGAAATATTGCGTAATTAGATTATGATGGACATACTCTATATCAATACAATTTTACTATTAAACTTTATAATAGTATATGAAAATAATTATTAGATGAACGTTATGAATATGTCACATTGGGATTAACGTTAAGACGTTAGTTTATGGATATGAAAGAAAAATTAGGCTGAAAAAATCTATTGAATCCCGAAAATATAAAGAATTATTTGTATAAAAATAGAGTGGATTTTCCCACTCTATAAAAAGGCTAATTTTTGGAGTCACTACTGTTTAGAACTAAAATAAAATCGGTTTGGATAGCATCGCCTAAAACAAAATCATGTTGGCTATGTTTTGTTAAGCCTTGTTTTTCATAAAAGGAGAGGGCAGGTTTATTATGTTCCCAAACTCCCAACCAAAGTTGATCTTTTTTAAATTCTTTGGCAACCTCTTTAGATTTTTCAAATAGAAGTTGACCTAATCCCATTTTTTTGTGATTTTTGCGAATGTAAATTCGTTGGATTTCTAAGCCGTTCGGAAAGTCATCTTCAGTTTGTGCGTCGTTAATATTTAATTTTAAATATCCAGTTAACTCATCATTAACATGTACGAAGTAAAAGAATGCATTTGGATCATTTAATTCACTCGTTAATTGTGGTAAAGAATAAGCGGTATCCAAAAAATCTTGTAAATCTTTTGGATCGTTATCTGCAGCGAAAGTATCAGTAAAAGTTTCAATGCTAATCTTTTGTAATATTTCTAAGTCATTAATTGTGCAAAGTGTGATAATAGGTGTCATCGCTTTTTCTCCTTATATGTAATCTAAAATACTTATAGTAATAGTAGCCTAAAGCTGAAAAATAAACAAATATTAAAATAATATAGCATAATCCTTGACTCTGAGTGCACTCCAAGTGTTTAACTTAGTATATTAAATAAAAAGGGAGCGATTTAAATGAATACAGTTACATTAAATAATGGAGTGAAAATGCCACAACTAGGTTTTGGCGTGTATCAAATTCCTTTAGAAGAAACTGCAGAGGCAGTTTATCAAGCGATTAAAGTAGGATATCGATTACTAGATACAGCGATTGCCTATGGAAACGAAGTTGAAACTGGGGAAGCTATCCAAAGAGCGATCACTGAAGGATTAGTGACACGAGAAGAGTTGTTTGTCACAACCAAATTATTTATCCAACATGTTGGTGAAGAAAAGGCGATGAAGGCAATTGATGAATCACTAGAAAGAATGCAGTTAGATTATCTAGACTTATTCTTGATTCACCAACCATACGGTGATGTATATGGTGCTTGGCGCGCTTTAGCTACCGCACAATCTGCTGGGAAAATACGTGCTATTGGGGTGTCTAACTTTGATATCGGAAAATTAATAGAATTCTCTCATATGAATGGTGTGGCTAAAGTTCAAGTTAACCAAATAGAAGTGAACCCATGGAATCAACGTTTAACGGATGAAGCCTATCATGAAAAATTAAGCATTCAAATGGAAGCATGGGCACCTTTTGCTGAAGGCCGGTTAGACTTATTTAAAAATGAAACATTGTCAAAAATTGGTAAACAATACGGTAAATCAGTTGGACAAGTTATTCTAAAATGGTTAATGCAACGTGGTATTGTAGCACTTGCTAAATCTGTGAGACCGGAACGAATGGCAGAAAATATCGACATATTTGATTTTGAATTAACAGTGGAAGACATGGCAACTATTACTGCCTTAGACAAACAAGAATCTGCCTTCTTTGATCATAATGATCCAGAAAGAGTTGAACGGTTCATGGAATTATTGTCATAAATTACCTGAAGTAAAGTTATTTTGCCAATGGTAAATAAAATATAAGTATAAGTATATAACGGAAAAGAAGCATTTGGGATAATTTTATCTATTTGAAGTGGAACCCCCTAAGTTGGAGAAAAATCTAACTTAAGGGGTTTTATTGTGTTCTTAGTTGAAATAAAGGAAAAAACTTTAATAGTTAACCAATGAGGTAGTATGGAATAAGATAATCCGTAACTATTTTTTAAGACGCTAAGGTATAATTTCGATATTCTAATATCCTAACTTAACGGCACACTTAGAAAATATAATGTGGTTTGGTGGAATTATTTTGTCAGAGAATAAAACCTTTTCATATAAGGTTTTTGAAGAAGTTATTTTGAGTATGCTGAATGGAGAAATCCGTGTTAACGTTGTAAAAGAAATTGAAATGGCAAAATTTATAATTGAATTATCGGTTTTACTGATTAAAGCTGCTGGTATCGAATAACTAATTCCAATTTTTAGTTTTCATTTTAATAAAGCGTTAATGATATATTTTTTAAAGTTAACGGTTTGTTATATTAATTTTATTACTCTTTTAGTTAATAATATATTAAAAAAACGGTTAAAAAGTGCTTGAATACCTATATGAGTTGAGCAGTGCAAAGTGTATGCAAGAATATCATTTAATGGTAGAATAAGAAAAGTAAGATATCGGTTAAAAATTGTGTGTATATGGATGAGAAAATAAAATAAAACTAACAGGAGATCATGAAAATATGAGTCGTATTCTAATAATTGAAGATGAAAAAAATTTAGCGCGCTTTGTTGAATTAGAATTACAACATGAAGGATTTGAAACTGAGGTTCATTTTGATGGGCGAACGGGTCTAGAAGCTGCTTTAAATGAAGATTGGGATTCAATTCTACTTGATTTAATGTTACCTGAATTAAATGGTCTTGAGGTTTGTCGCCGTGTACGACAAGTTAAAAATACACCAATCATTATGATGACGGCTCGTGATTCAGTTATTGACCGCGTATCTGGCTTAGACCATGGAGCAGATGATTATATTGTTAAACCATTTGCAATCGAAGAATTATTGGCGCGTTTACGTGCATTGTTACGTCGTATTGATATAGAGGGTGAACAAAATGTTGCAAAACAGACAACTGTCACTTACCGTGATTTAACAATTGAAAAAGAAAATCGTGTTGTTCGTCGTGATGAAGAAGTTATTGAGCTAACCAAACGTGAATATGAACTACTTTTAGCTTTAATGGAAAGTGTTAATGTTGTTTTAGCTAGAGATGTTTTATTAGCTAAAGTTTGGGGATATGAATCAGAAGTTGAAACAAACGTTGTGGATGTTTATATTCGTTACTTACGAAATAAAATAGATCGTAGCGGTGAAGAAAGTTATATTCAAACGGTCAGAGGAACAGGGTACGTAATGAGATCATGAGAAAAAAAATAACCCAGCATCCAAAAGAAGTAAGACGTATGTCACTTAAATGGAAATGGGCATTAGGAACGGCAATAGGTGTTTTACTTATATTTGCCGTTTTTTCTGCGCTTATTTTTCAGAGTTTTAGTGGCGTTTTATTAGATAAAGAAAAAAAAGATGTACAAGATACTTTAAGAACGGTGACGCAACAGTTAAGTCGTGAGAATCAAGACTTAACAATTTCAAGTACTGCACAACATTTAAAACCGATAAATGCAGATTCTCGACCAGATAAAGACGAAAATAACTTGTACTCAAATGCAGTAATTGTTAATTTATCAAGAGAAAATATTGCAGTAGGTGTTTATAATTTGAAGCAACAAGAAGTTTTTGCTTCAAGAAATTTAAACGTACCATTTGTTAAAAAAAATAAAATGACGTTTACTAGCCAAACAATTGATGGCGCAAATGGATATGTTGCTAGAAGAGCTATTTATTCATCTAAAACTGGCAAAAAAATCGGGTATGCACAAGTAACTAATGCTTTAGAAAATTACCATAAAATTAGTAATAAATTAATTCTAATTTTTATTGTTTTAATTATTACGGCAACCTTTGGTAGTGCTATATTAGGGTATATCCTGGCATCTTGGTTACTGAGACCGATTGAAGTAGTGAACGAAACTATTGATATTATTAATGAAGGCGAAACACCAATTGGACATGTACGTGTCCCAGATATGCATAGAAATGATGAGTTATCTGATTTGGCGGACTTGTTCAATAGTATGCTAGATAGGATGGAGCGCTACGTTGATCAACAGCAACAATTTGTTGAAGATGTCTCACATGAGTTAAGAACCCCTGTAGCAATAATTCAAGGTCATATGGAATTATTGAACAGGTGGGGTAAAGATGATCCGGCAGTTCTAGCGGAGTCGATTGAAGCATCTTTGCAAGAAATTAATCGTATGAAGAGTTTAGTTCAAGAAATGCTTGATTTATCAAGAGCTGAACAAGTAGAGATGACATTTAAAAATGAGTTAGTTGATGTCCGATTAGTTGTTTTACAAATTTTCAATGATTTTAAAATGATACATCCCGATTTTACGTTTATTTTAGATGAAGATTTTAATGGAGAAAGTTTGGTAAAAATATCGCATAATCACTTAGAACAAGTTTTAATTATTCTAATGGATAATGCCGTTAAATATTCAGAAACAAGAAAAGAAATTCATATTTCAGCATCAAAAGATATGAAAATGGTTCAAATTGCTATTCAAGATTTTGGTGAAGGAATTTCTAAAGATGACTTAAAAAATGTTTTTAATCGCTTCTATCGCGTTGATAAAGCTAGAAGTCGTGATAAAGGCGGTAATGGTCTTGGATTATCAATCGCACAAAAACTCATTATGGGTTATAAAGGAACATTAGTGGTAGAAAGTGTTGAGAAGCGTGGTTCAATATTCAGAATTTCGTTGCCTCTAGCTACTACTAAACCAACCGAAAAGATAAGAAGAGACTAGTGTTGAAATGCAATACAAAAATTTAGACAGTATAATAAAAAAAGCTTACCATTCTTAGAGCAATTCTAAGAATGGTAAGCTTTTTTTAATGGTTAATCTTTATTTGCGGTTTTGTTTACCAGCATTACGATTACGATTATTTTTTGCTACATTTGAAAGATTATCTTCAACATTATCAATTGTTTGTTCCACTGTTTCTTCAACAGCATCAATTGTTGAACGTTCTCTAACAATTGGTGGGTTCTTAGCAAGTTCAGCTTGAATTTCGCGACGAATCTTAGGACGCATTAACATAATTATAAATGTTTGAACACAAGCGAAGAGGCCACCGATGAAGAAGTAGAGACCAATACCTGCTGGCGCACTCATTGTAACAAAGACCATCATAACTGGACTAGCAATTAACATTGTTTGCATTGTTTTCTTTTGTTCTGGCGGAATGCCAATTGTTGAAATGAATCCTTGACCCAAATACACAATGAAACATAGCACAGTAAAGATAATTGATGGTGTACCTAATTTAATGCTAAAGAAGACAGCATCCTTTAATTCTGAAGAATATAAGATTGCAGCGTATAGCGCAGCAAAAATTGGCATTTGAACTAATAATGGTAGGCAGCCAATTCCGCCAGTCATGCTGACGTTGTTATCTTTATAAAGTGCCATCATTTCTTGACTGATAGCTGCTTTTTCTTCTGAACTTTTAGCATTTTTTTGTCGTTCTTGAATGACTTTTAATTGTGGTTGAATCGAACCCATTTTTTCTTGTTGAACGGTCGCTTTTTTCGATTGATTAATCATCATTGGCATAAGTGCCAAGCGAATGACGATTGAGATAACGATAATTGCTAGACCGTAGTTGTTACCTAGATGAGCGGATAACCAGTCAAGCAATCCCTGAGTTGGTTTTGCTAAATAGTCGTAAACCATCCCAAAAGGATTACCATTCTTGTCTCTGCGGACGCATCCCGATAGGAACAGGACAAGCGCCATGAATATTGGGAGCATTGTTAAACGTTTAATCTTTTTCATTAATATATTTTCCCCTCTTAAAGTGACTATATCGATTACTATACTTTAAATATAGGGGGATTTCAATGGGCTATAAATAAATCGTAATTAGTAAATAACGGTAAAGGCAGTCGGCATATAATTAGTTAAGGAGGTTTCTTTATAATCAGTCACCTTACCGGCTGGTGTAGGTGAATTTTTAACTTTTTGAATAAATTTTTCTAATTGGGTATTATCTGAACTACTTGCTTTAATTGTGACGCTGTCATCAAAATTATTTTGTACTGACCCGTAGATGCCTAGATCATCGGCTAATCTCTTCGTCGTATATCTGAAGCCAACACCCTGCACGCGACCAAAAACAGTTATTTGAATAGCACTCATAATGTAATCCCTCCATATTATAAAGTAGATATAGGCATTTATTGCTTTCATTATAACTGGAAAAGATGATAATGACCAACTAATGCTATTTTAAATATGCTATAATTATTTCCAATAGTAAGAGGGGTACATTTATGGAAAAAATTAATTCAACACAGAATGCTAAGATTAAATACTGGAAAAAATTACAAACTAAAAAAGGTCGTAAAAAGGAAAATAAATACCTTTTAGAAGGCTGGCATTTAGTTAAAGAAGCACTCATGGCAAACACAAAAATTGAATATTTGCTTGTTACTAATGATTTTAGATATTTTGATGAAATAGCCGATACGACAATTGAGCAAGTAGAAATCTCATCTGAAGTTAGTTTATATCTTGCTGACACGAGTACGCCACAAGGTATTTACGCGGTAACTGAGATGGAAGAAAATCAACAATTATCAGTTGACCATTTAACTGGTGGCTGGTTAATGCTAGATGGTGTTCAAGATCCAGGAAATATTGGAACAATGGTTAGAACTGCCGATGCTGCCGGTTTAACAGGTGTCATTTTTGGTGAGGGTAGTGCAGATAGTCATCATCCTAAAGTTTTACGTTCGATGCAGGGAAGCCAATTTCATGTTCAATTAGTGGATGCCGATTTAATGGAAGTTACTACCTTATTCAAAGAAAATAATATTGCTATTTATGGTTCTGAATTAAATGAAGATGCACTTAGTTATCGTGAGATTTCTGCTACAGATAATTTTGGTTTAATTATGGGAAATGAAGGTAACGGGATGCGTAATGACCTGTTAAATGAAACGGATGCTAATTTATATATTCCAATTAAAGGTCGTGCTGAATCGTTAAATGTCGCTATTGCTGCAGGTGTACTAATGTTTCATCTTAAAGCTTAATTATGATATTTGGTGAAATTATTACGATTTACTAAAGATAACTGATTGCGCTTGCAATAGGTGCTCAATCAGTTATGATGGAGATAGGAAAAAATATTTTGGGGGCGTACTAGTATATGAAAAAAGATTCGTATCTTGATGATGAATTATATATGAGTTATGTTGGAGACCTTTTGGCAAAACCAGAAGTTCAAAGATTAAGTGAATATACACAACATCATTTTTCTACTCGATTAGAACATTCAATCTCAGTTTCCTATGACAGTTATCGTATCGCTAAAAGATTACATTTAAATGCAAAAGCAACGGCAAGGGCCGGATTATTACATGATTTATTTTACTACGATTGGCGTACAACTAAATTCGATCGCGGTACACATGCTTGGATTCATCCGCGTATCGCTATTAGAAATGCAGAGAAGTTAACGACATTATCTGATTTAGAAAAAGATATCATCATGAAACATATGTGGGGTGCTACTGTTGCACCACCTAAATATCCAGAGGGATATATTGTAACCATGGTTGATAAATATGAAGCAACAAGTGAAGTTTCATCACCGTTAAAAAATAAATCAAAACATAGCTTTCAGCAATTAATTGCAATTTTAAAATAGTTTTAAAAAGGATAGGCCTACAGGCTTATCCTTTTTGTTTTTTCGAAAACGAACCAATTTGTTTACTTTTTGTTAGTTAATGATAAAATATAGTAATAAAGTAACTGAGGAGGGGTTAATTATGCAAGTTGTTCAAGAAAAAACAAATTATGAAATGTGTCCTAAATTTGAAAAAACTTTTTCAATATTAGGTAAAAAATGGAACGGTTTAATTATTAACGTTTTATTGGATGAAGGACCTCAACGATTTAAAGAATTAGCTCAAAAGGTTGATAAATGCAGTGACCGTGTATTAGTTGAACGTTTAAAAGAACTTGAAGATACTAATATTATCTCAAGAGTCGCCATCGGTGAAACTAGTCGTAGTTTTTATGAGCTTACTGAACAAGGAAAAGACATGAAAAATATGATGGATAGCGTCCATACATGGTCAGAAAAGTGGTATACACTTAAAGATTGCGAGTAAGACTTGACGATAGGCTTTGATACCTTTAAACTATGAATATAGAATAAAGGCTTAGACAGAAAATAGTAGATATTTTTCTTGGATTTAAAGGGATGGTTAGCTAGACTGAAACTAACCAATAAATAAAATATTGAATTCACTTCTAGAGCTGTTAATTAATGTAGGCTAACTTAAATCATGCAATTAACCGGTTAATGGCCGTTATCATTTTGAGTGTTTGGGAATTTGTATTCTCAAAAACAAGGGTGGTACCGCGAGACCTCGTCCCTTTTTAGGACGGGGTCTTTTTGTGTCTAAAATCTATCAAAACAACTAATAAAGGAGTCGATATTAATGGATTTAAAAGAGAAATTACTTGAGTTACAAGAAAAAGGCTTGAAACAAATTCGTGAATCAGAGGATCTAAAACAAATTAATGCTATTCGTGTTAATTTACTTGGAAAAAAAGGACCAATCACAGAAGTTTTAAGAGGTATGAAGGAATTATCAGCCGAAGAACGACCTAAAATTGGTAGCTTTTCTAATACCATTAAAAATGAGTTAGCTGAAGCTATTCGTGTGAAAAATGAAGAACTTGAAATTAAAATGACTGCTAAAAAGTTGGAAAAAGAAAAAATCGATGTAACGCTACCAGGTGCCCAAATTCAATTAGGGCAGCCACATGTTATTATGCAAGTGATTGAAGAATTGGAAGAGCTCTTTTTGGGTATGGGGTATCAAGTTGTTTCAGGTCCAGAAATAGAAGAAGACCATTACAATTTTGAAATGTTGAACTTACCTGCGGATCATCCCGCTCGTGATATGCAAGATACATTTTATATTACAAAAGAATTATTAATGAGAACACAAACATCACCCGTTCAAGCAAGGACAATGGAAACACATGATTTTTCAAAAGGACCATTAAAAATGGTTTCACCTGGTAAAGTTTATCGACGTGATACAGATGATGCAACGCATTCACATCAATTTCACCAGTTCGAAGGGTTAGTAATCGACAAACATATTACGATGGCAGACTTAAAGGGAACGATTGAACTGATTGCTAAAACAATTTTTGGAGAAGAACAAGAAATTCGGTTACGACCAAGTTACTTCCCATTTACGGAACCGTCAGTTGAAGTCGATGTGACCTGTTTTAAATGTGCGGGTAAAGGGTGCTCAATCTGTAAATACACAGGCTGGTTAGAAGTTTTAGGCGCTGGAATGGTACATCCTAATGTATTAAGAATGGCCGGTGTCGACCCTGAAGTATACGGTGGTTTTGCCTTTGGTTTAGGACCAGATCGTTTTGCGATGCTTAAATATAGTATCGACGATATTCGTCATTTTTATTTAAACGATAATCGATTCCTGTCACAATTTACGAAAAGAGGTTAGAGATAATGAAAGTATCTAAAAATTGGTTGAATGAATATTTAACATTAGAAATTGAACCTGAAATTATTGCTGAAAAAATAGCTCGTACAGCCGTTGAAATTGATAGCGTTGAACGTCCTTCTGAAGGACTTAAAAAAATTGTTGTTGGATATGTTGATAGTTTGGTACCACATCCAGACTCTGATCATTTAAATATCTGCCAAGTTGATGTTGGTGAAGGATCTCTTAGTCAAATCGTTTGTGGCGCACCTAATATTGCCGCAGGGCAAAAAGTTATTGTTGCATTACCCAATTCTAGAATTGCTGATAATGTTAAAATCAAACGTGGTAAAATGCGCGGACAAGCTTCTGAAGGTATGATTTGTGCATTACAAGAAATTGGATTTTCAGATAGTGTCGTGCCTAAAGAATTTGTAGAAGGTATCTACGTAATGCCAGAAAATGCAATTCCTGGTGAATCAGTCTTTGATTACTTAGGTATGAATGATGACATTATTGATATTGATGTGACACCAAATCGTGCTGATATGTTAAGTATGCGTGGGGTAGCACATGAACTATCTGCTGACTATGATGTTCCGGCAACATTTAAGCATCCAGAATTGAAAGAAACATCTACTGAAAAAATTGAAGATTACATTTCTTTATCGTTGCCTGATAAAACGTTAGCACCCACATATTCGATGCGCGTGATTAAAGATTTAACAATTAAAGCAAGTCCAATGTGGTTACAAATTCGTCTTTGGAACGCAGGCGTTAGACCTATTAATAATGTCGTTGATGTGACCAATTATATATTGATGGATTATGGTCAACCATTACATGCCTTTGATTATAATAAATTGGGAAGTAAAGATATTTTAGTAAGAACAGCTATTGCTGGCGAAAAGATTACAACACTAGATAGCGAAGAACGTGAATTAAAAGAAAAAGATATTGTGATTACAAATGGTAAAACACCGATTGCTATTGCTGGGACAATGGGTGGCGAATCAACACAAATAACCGACGAAACTGTGACAGTTGCGATTGAATCTGCAGTATTTAACAATTCAATGGTTAGAAAAACAGCACGCACACATGGTATTCATAGTGAAGCCTCAATGCGATTTGAACGTGGTATTAACGTTGAAACAGTACAAGAAGCACTTGATGCAGCAGCAGAGTTAATCGCTAATTTAGGTGATGGAACAGTTGTGTCGGGTACGGCAAGTGCAAGTAAGCTAGAAGCAGAGTCAACTTTTGTTGATACAACGGTGGCACATATTAATGGTGTACTTGGGACTGAATTATCAGAATCTGAAATCACTAAATTATTTAAACAATTAGGATTTACGGTTGTAAATCGCGATGGTACTTTAAATGTTGAAGTTCCTGCAAGACGTTGGGATATTAGTATTGAAGCAGATTTAGTAGAAGAAATCGCGCGTATTTATGGATACGATAATATTCCTTCTACACTACCAACTGGCAAAATGACTCCTGGTAAATATACTTATAAACAAAAAATGATTAAACAGGCGCGTCATATTTTGGAATCAGCTGGGTTATCTGAAGTTATTAGTTATGGATTAACAACGGAAGAAAAAGCTGGTAAATTTATTTTTGAAGAAAAAGATGTTTTTACGACAAATTTAATGTTCCCAATGAGCTCAGAACGAACAACAACAAGAATGAACTTAATCAGCGGGTTATTAGATGATTTAGCGTACAATGAAGCACGAAAATCTGACAATCTTGCTTTCTATGAACAAGGAAGAGTCTTTTTCCGCAGTGAGGGCGAAGAGCGACCTACTGAAATTGAACATATTGCAGGTGCAATGACAGGATTATTTAAACTTGCAAATTGGCAAAATGAAAAACAACCTGTTGATTTCTTCATGATTAAAGGTGTTGTTGAACAATTATTAACACAATTAGAATTAGTTGATGATGTTACTTATGTATCTTCTGAAAGTCATGAAGATATGCATCCAGGACGAACAGCTGATATCTATTTAAAAGATGAATTAATTGGTTTTGTCGGCCAAGTACATCCTAATTCAGCTAAAGAATTTAATTTAAAGGAAACATACGTTTTCGAATTAGATCTTCAAAAATTAGTTGATGCGAAAAAAGCAGACCGATTATTTGCGCCTATTTCTAAATTCCCATCAGTTACTCGTGATGTGGCCCTCCTAGTTGCTAATGATATAGCTAACAGTGAGATTGAAGCGTTAATTAAAAAACAAGGTGGAAAGTCTTTAATTGATGTTCATTTATTTGATCTTTATCAAGGATCTCATATTGAAAATGGCATGAAATCCCTTGCTTATACGTTAACTTATCAAGATATTACAAAAACTTTGGTTGAAGAAGATGTCACAAATGATTTTAACCGTGTTATCGAAGCTTTAAAAGAGACGCTTAGGGCTGATATTCGATAATTTAGGACGCAGCTTAATAATACTTATTATTAAGCGTGAGGAGGTTAAACAATGAAAAAAGATGATACATCTCCAGAATTACCGCCAGAGAATAATAAAAACCAGGCTAAGAAAATTATTGCAGGGGTCATTGCATTATTATGTATATTACTACTGACAATATTGTTTATGACCTATAGATATATCAAGGCATCTTTAGATCCACTAGATAAAAATAATAATAAAATTGAACAAGTTTATATTCCAATTGGATCAAGTACAAAACAAATTGGAACAATTTTAGAAAAAAATAAAATTATTAAAAGTGGTACGGTGTATACGTACTATGTCAAGCAAAAAAAGGTGTCACAATTTAAGGGCGGCTACTATCAACTTAAGGCATCTATGAGTTTGGATAAAATTGCTTGGACACTTCAACAAGGTGGAAGTAGTGAGCCTATACAAAATAAATTAGCGAAAGTATTAGTTGGTGAGGGAACAACAATTAACCAAATCGGTAAATCCATTTCAAAAGAAACAAATTTTTCATATAATGATTTTATTAAATTAATGAAAAATAAAACTTTTTTGGATTACTTAGATAAAAAATATCCAGATCTTTTAGATACCACTATGGCATCTAAAAACGTGAGATATCCTTTAGAAGGTTATTTGTTCCCAGCTACGTATACTGTTTATAAAAAAACAACGTTAAAAAATCTTGTTGAGCAAATGATTGTTAAAGCAAATGATGAATTATCGCCTTATTATGCAACAATAAAAAAACAAAAATTAACAGTACAAGAGGTCATTTCTCTCGCTTCATTAGTTGAAAAAGAGACGGAAAACCATAAAGATCGTCAAAAAATTGCCGGTGTTTATTTCAATCGAATTGCATCAGAAATAACGTTACAATCAAAAATATCAGTTAGTTATGCGCTAAATATACCGCAAAAAGATTTAACGTCAGCTGATTATTACGTGGATAAACCATATAATTTGTACGTTTATAAAGGATATGGACCTGGTCCATTTAACAATGCTAGTTTAGATTCTATCCAGGCTGTTTTGACACCATTGGACAGAAAGAAAGGTAATTTCTATTTTATTTTCAATTCAAATTCTAAAAAAATAGAATATTCTAAAACGTATGAATATTACCAAGCATTTTCACCTATGACACAGGCTGATAATGATTATGTTCAATAATCCACGCAACCGGTTTACAATCACAAAATTAAATGTTAACCTGATAGGCATATTGAACTTATTAATTTTAAGAGGAGTAAGTGATGGCAGAAGATAAAGTATATCCAATGACCGTAGACGGTAAAGTTAAACTTGAAGAAGAACTTGAAACATTAAAAACAAAAACGCGTGCAGAAATTATTAATCGTATTAAGATTGCACGTAGTTATGGCGATTTATCAGAAAATTCAGAATATGAATCAGCTAAAGATGAACAAAGTTTTGTTGAAGGCCGAGTTAAAACAATTGAACATATGCTCCATTATGCAGAAATTATTGATAACGCTGGTGTAGATGCTGACGAAGTTTCTGTTGGTAAAACAGTTTCATTTATGGAACCTGGTGAAGAGGAAGAAACATACACGATTGTTGGTGCGGCAGAAGCTGACCCAATGTCTGGTAAAATTTCAAATGAATCACCAATCGCTAAAGGATTAGTTGGCCATAAATTAAATGAAACAGTAACAATTGAAACACCAAATGGTAATTTTGAAGTCAAAATTACCGATGTTAAAGATAATTTATAAAAGCTAAATATAAAAGATTAAGTTGCAAATCATTTGTTACTTAGTCTTTTTTTATTAAATTAAGTAGGTGAGATAAGTTGAAAAAGAATTTTGCAATAATCGGTTTAGGTCGATTTGGTGCGAGTGTTTGCGAAACGTTGATTGAGTATGGGCAAGAAGTTTTAGTTATTGATAGGGATGAAGCTCGTGTAAATGATTATATGGATATTGCAACACATGCTGTTGTTGCCGATGCACAAGATGATGAAGCTTTAAAATCAATCGGTATTCGTAATTTTGATCATGTGATTGTCGCAATTGGTGAAGATATTCAAGCAAGTATCTTAGTCACATTGATGGTTAAAGAATTAGGTGTTCCTGTCGTAACGGCTAAAGCATTGAATAAATATCACGCTCGTGTACTCCAAAAGGTTGGGGCAGATCATATTGTTCATCCTGAACGAGATATGGGAATCAAGTTGGGTAGGGCATTAAGTTCTAATCATTTGTTAGATTACTTAGATTTAGATGATGATTACCGATTGGCAGAAATTGATATGACAGATCCGAGATATGTTAATAAGACATTAGATGAATTAAATTTCAGATCAACATTTAATTTAAATGTAATCAGTATTAGACGTGGTAAAGAAATGATTATTTCACCATTAGCAGATCAAATTATTTTACCAAATGATCAGGTACTGATTATTGGTGAAACAAAAGCTGTCACAGAATTTGATGAAAAAATGAACAAGACTAAATAAAAGGACAAGATTGCATATTGCAATCTTGTCCTTTTGTATTATACAAAAACTATTTAATCAATCTTTTTGTGTGAACGATAATTGGCTTAATAAGTATCAAGAGAATAGCCAAAATTGAGACGATCAAACCAATACCCATGTATGGTGGCCAATAGATAAGTTTAACGGTATGATTTCCCTTAGCAACTTTAAAGCTGAGAAAAGTATTCAATGATTTATTAGTTGCTACGGATTTACCATCAACTTTAACATGCCAACCTTTACTGTATGGAATCGTTGTAAAGACGACTTGATGATTACGTTTAACTGATATTGAACCTGTGATTGAATGTTGATTGTATTTTGTAACGTTTAATTCACTAGATTTTAGTTGCTTAATTTGGGATTTAAATGAATTAACATTCATTTGATAAAGCGTAAAGTTTTCTAAGAAAAGGGTTCTTTTCTTTAATTTAGCTGTCAGAACTATTTTTTTACCTTTATTATTGGATGCAATATTAACAACAACTGTATTTCGATACGTTTTATATTGTTTTAATTCGTGACCATTTAATTTAAATAAAACATTATCAGTACTTAATCCTGAACCTAAGGTTAAATAATAAGCATCGTTTGTTGTTGGTGTGTATGTGAAAGTGACTAGTCCAGATTTATTTAGTTTCGTTTTTGTTAGAATAGAATTTGTTAAATTAATTTGTGAACCAACGTTATCAAAATTGACAGTATTAAAATTAATTGGTGTAAATAAAGCATCGTTATTAATACCGGTTAGAGCAGATAACCAATCAGACTGATATCTTAATGGGTTAGTTGTTTTATTCTTGTTTGTCAATATAGTATCATTTGCTGCATAGCCAATTGATAAAGCATACGGATTTTTAACCGTTTCAGTTAACGAGTTATTTGAGACAGGTCTATAGTAAGCTGTATCAGGTTTTTCAGTTAGTGGTGTCAATGTTTCTAACTGTGTGTCCAATGCCTTAGAAGTCCGTAATTGTTTTGGTGTAAAAACGTACTTCATATTTAATAGGGCATCTGTTACCAAGGTACCATTTGAGTAAGTGACATAATTATCACCATCAGGTTGTCCTATCTTACCGTAAAAAGTTGGGATTGATT
The DNA here is from genome assembly GCF_056782075.1 of Dellaglioa sp. CoH-56-MRSF-12. Next base: position 263,728 of record NZ_JBXAYD010000002.1, on the reverse strand, counting down.
TTGAAAAAGCAGAACTAAAATGGGAACCGCTGAAAAAATCAGCTGACATGGCATCATTTTTAGTCCGACTGTATGTTTGTGCGACACGATAGAAAGAATTATCAATTTTTTTTAACGATTTACTTTCAGTTGCTAGGGCAGTCGTTGACACGTCGTATTCACTTGTAGATAAATAACTAATGTTATCTAATGAATAAACAGCGTTACATGACATCTCAGCTATTACACTTGCAAATAACAACCATTTGAATGAAGGTGATGCATGATCTTGGAACTGAATTAAAATTAACGTTAAAAGAATAAATAAAATTGATAGGAATAAAGTTTCATCAGATAAATAACTATAAGATTCTTTTGATATAAATAAGTACGTAAACATTCCGATGAATAAAAGACCTACAATACTCAATTTCCAGAATTTTATAGGATTAAAGTACTCAAATTGTTGAGCAGCTAAAAGGATAATCCAAAAGCAAAATACAAATGAAAAACGATAAGGATACCAAACTGGAAATTGCATTCCGTGCCATAGTAAATCTAAAGGTTCAAAGCACATCGATAGGATCAAGAAACTTGTGATTAAAAAAGAGACAACCCGTTCTTTAATTGAAAAACGGTTATTCATGAAATATAAGATAAAACCAATTAAAGCCAAACTCCCTACAAAAATATTAGGGAAACCAGAAGGCATTTGATCAAAATTGAATGAACCAATCACAAATTTTGAAAGCATCGCTAAAGGATTATATTCAATTTTTGCTTTAATAGATTCTTCCGTGTATTCTCCCTTACTTGAAAGCAATGAGAATAGAGTTGGAAAGAGGATAATTGCTGAAATTGCTACAGAAACTAGAGATTTATAGATGAAAATCCATGATTTTTTAAAAAATTGTTTAACTGATAGAGATACACGACTTGTTGTATATAAGAAATATAAAATCATAAAAAGACAGACCATATAACCCATATAATAGTTAACGATTAAAAGTAACGCAAGCCACCAAGTATAAGCCCAACTTTTTGAATTCAACTGTAATTTTTCAAAGCCTAAAATAACTAAAGGTAATAGAATAACAGCGTCTAACCATAATAAATTAAGTTGGTTAGCAATCGTCCAACCCATTAGCGCATACGCTGTGGCAAATAATGGGATATAAAGTGAAGTCATTCTTGTTGTTTTCTTTAATAATAAACCGAACGTAAGGCCTGATAAGGCATATTTTAAAAGGGTGACTACCATAACACCCGCTAAAATTGATTTTCCTGGAAATACTAAGAAAATAAGATTAAAAGGACTCATTAAGTAGTATGCCCACTCACCTAACATATCACCACCAATTGCTTGTGAAAATGAATAGAAAAAACTAGTAGGATGATGGAGAAGTGTGGCTCTAAAATAAGAGAAAAAATCAATATATTGCTGACCTAAATCAACAGTTAATAGAGAACTATTCCCAAAAGGATACATTTTGCGGCCAATAAAGTAACAAAGCATAATGAATAAAGGAATAAGGAAACTTAGAAGGAGTACATGATTCTTTTTAAGATAATTTTTAAGCTTAACCATTTTAAAACCTCTCTGACTATTAATGTATGGTAATAAGAATAGCATATTTGGGACTTTACCGCATAAATCAGCAGCAGATAAAAATATATTTAATCTGATTATTAAAGTTTTTATTATAATATAAATTGTTAGCCTGTTTATTGGGCCAATGAATCTTAAAAATGTGGTAATATGGTAAATGATATATTTATACGAATTAAAAGACTAATAATGATACAGTGAGAGGTAATTAAACGTGAAACTTCCAAAAACAAAACAAGGTCGAAGCAAACAAAATAAATCACATATTCCATTTAGATTAAATTTCCTGTTTTTTATTGTTTTCCTACTTTTTGCAGCATTACTGGCGCAGTTAGCCTATTTACAAATTTTAAACGGAGCTTCATTTGAAGCGACAGTTAATAGTACGGATACGACAACAGAAACTAAGAATGTACAGCGTGGGATGGTTTATGACTCAACAGGTAAGGTTCTAGTTGGTAATAATTCTTCTCGAGCAATTACTTATACAAAAGGATCAGGTATCCTATCGCCTGATTTATATAAGATAGCTAATAACTTAGTAACCTATGTCAGTATTGATACGAGTAAATTAACAGACCGCAATGCTGCTGATTACTACTTAGCGGATAAGGGGCATTTAAAAGCTGTCACTGCTGCTGTAAAAAAAGAAAAAAATTTAACATCTGCTGAGTTAAACAAATTATCAACTACTGATTTTAATACATTGACAGTAGCATATGCTGTTAAAAATAACATTGATTCATTAACTGATGAAGAAAAAGAAGCTGCTACTGTTTTTGGGAAAATGACGGGTGCTTATTCATTATCAACTGTTTACTTAAAAACCTCTGATGTTTCCGATAAGGAGATGGCTGAAGTAGGTGAACATTTATCAGGGATGAATGGGATTAAAATAGGAACTAACTGGTCACGAAGTTACCCAAATGGTAAAAGTATGAACAGTATCATCGGAAATGTCACTAGTGAAGCTACTGGGCTACCTAGTGATAGCGTGGAAACGTTAATGACTGAAGGTTATTCACGAAATGATAGTGTTGGTCAGAGTTATTTAGAAAAACAATATGAAGATGTTTTAAAAGGAACAAAGTCACAAACTAAGGTTGAAGTGGCTAATAGTAAAATAGTAAAACAAGTACAAGAATATAGTGGTAAAAAAGGTGATAATCTCGTCTTAAATATTAACGCTAAATTCCAAGCTCAAGTTCAAAAGATTATGAACGATAGTGTGAAATCAATTGCTGGAAGCAATCCTTATAATCCAGGGGCCTACGCAGTTGTCATGAACCCAAATACAGGTGCCGTTTATGCAATGGCCGGTGTTAATCGAAATATTAAAACAGGTAAGATTACGGATGATGCTTTAGGGTCGATTAATCAAGTATTTACCATGGGTTCTGTTGTAAAAGGTGCTACGGTTATGGGAGCTATGATGGATGGGGCAATTACACCAACTAGCAATACCATAACTGATGAACCTATTAAGCTTGCTGGGACAGCTCCTAAGTCATCATGGTTTAATACATCTGGTTCAGCTAACGTTGCGTTAACAGCTTCTGATGCATTAATGGTTTCTTCTAACTCGTACATGATGCAGTTAGCAATGAGAGAAGGCGGATTCAAATATTCAAGTGGTTCTTCACTGGATATGTCGAATTCAATTTTCCCCAAAATGCGTGGTTACTTTAATCAATTCGGACTTGGTATCAAAACAGGTGTTGATTTACCTGGTGAGTCAACTGGTTTTGAGGGTGTAGCTAACCAAACAAATATTGGTAAAGCACTTGATTTATCTTTCGGAAATTATGATTCATATACAACTATTCAATTAGCGCAATACATGTCAACGATGGCTAATGGTGGTACAAGATTACAACCACAAATTGTAAAAGCGATTCGTTCAACAAATGAGGATGGTTCTTTAGGTTCTGTTCAAACTGAAATGACACCTAATATTTTAAGTACAGTTAACGCAACAAAATCAGAATTTGATGTTGTTCAATCAGGATTTTATAAGGTTGTTCATGGATCAAGTTCATTGAGAACTGGGAATGCGATGAGTGATGTAACACCATCAATTTCAGCTAAAACAGGTACTGCTCAAACATTCTATGGAACATCTGAAACTGAAGCACTTAGTTTGGCTTCATATGCACCTTCTAACAAGCCTAAAGTGGTCGTTGCACTCGTTTTCCCTGGAATGGCTAATAATACAGGTAGTGCTGTGAATGGTCAGGCAGCAGTTTCAATTTATTCAGCATTTTGGAAAACTGTTGAATCTGATAAATAATATTAAGGAAATAAGTCATCTAATACCTGATTTTATTGCTGTAAAGTAAATTTCCTTAACAAATAAAAAAAAACACTAGCGTTTACTTATTAATAATGATATTATATAAGACGTTAAAGACTAATTGTCTTATGAAATTATGAAGAAATATATGGAGGGTTGCAACCATGCGTGTACACATTACATTAGAATGTACGGAATGTCATGAACGGACATACCTATCAAGTAAAAACAAACGTAATAATCCAGATCGTGTTGAGCTTAATAAATTTTGCCCACGTGATCGTAAGGTTACTTTACATCGCGAAACAAAATAACAACGGGAATTTTCCTGTTGTTTTTTTGTTTTAAATAACTTTTATACTAGTTGAAATAAAATCTTGTAAACGTTATTTTGTAAATTTTTATATGAAATAAGGAGCTATCTATGAATTTGGCAAAATACAAAAATACACCATTTATGACGTACTTTTTTATTGGATTATCAGCAATTGTTTTCATCGCAATGACACTTGCTGGTGGTAGTCAAGACACAAATGTATTAATTGAATTTGGCGCTAAATATAATCCACTGATCATGGACGGCGAGTGGTGGCGATTATTTAATCCCATATTTTTACATATTGGATTTGAACATATTGTCCTTAATATGGTTACATTGTATTTTATTGGTATCCAAATTGAGATGTTATTTGGTCATTGGCGTTTTACAGGCATTTATTTGCTTGCTGGAATTGCTGGCAATATTGCAAGTTTCACGTTCAGTCCAGATACTATTTCGGCAGGCGCTAGTGGTGCTATTTTTGGTTTATTTGGGGCATTCCTAATGTTAGGTGATAATTTTAGAAAAAGTGCCTATTTTAGACAAATGTCGCAGCAATTTTTACTATTCATTGTGTTAAATCTTGCGTTTGGGTTTATGTCGTCAAGTACAGATAATGCAGCTCATATTGGCGGTATTTTATCTGGATTCTTAATCGCAACGACTGTAGGCGCACCAAGATTGGCACGAATCAGTCATATTAAACAGATAGCTGCATTCGTTATTTTAATTATTATCAATTTAATTCTGATTAAAATTGGAATTTCTAATAGTATCTAGTTTAAGGTGGTGACCGTTAATTGAAAAATTTGTATGATGTCCAACAACTATTGAAACAATTTGGTGTGTACGTTTATGTTGGTAAACGTATGTGGGATATTGAATTAATGGCATTGGAATTAGATAATTTACATCGATCAGGAGTGATTGATGACAAAATCTATGCTAGAGCTAAAATTGTACTATCTCATGAACATCGAGTTGAAGAACAAAATAATTGAGAGTGTAAGTGGAGGAATTTGAATAATGGTAATTGAAAAAAAATTAATTGGTGTCGACTTAGGTGGCACAACAGTTAAATTCGCTATTTTAACTGAAACAGGCGATATTCAACAAAAATGGAGTATTGAAACAAACGTTCTTGATGAAGGCTCACATATTGTGCCAGATATCATTGCTTCAATTAATCACCATATCAGACTATTTGATATGACTGCTGATCAATTCGTTGGAATTGGTATGGGCTCACCAGGTACAGTAAATCGTGCAGATGGAACTGTTATTGGTGCATATAATTTGAACTGGAAAACATTGCAAAATGTTCAAGCAGATATTGAATCCGGTACACAAATTCCATTTGCTATTGATAATGACGCCAACGTTGCTGCTTTAGGTGAACGTTGGAAAGGCGCTGGCGAAAATGATGATGAAGTTGCCTTCATCACGCTTGGAACTGGTGTTGGTGGCGGTATTATCGCTAACGGTGCATTATTACATGGTGTTGCTGGTGCTGGTGGCGAAGTTGGACATATTACAGTTGAACCTAATGGCTACATGTGTACTTGTGGTAAGCATGGTTGTTTAGAACAATATGCTTCAGCTACTGGTGTTGTACGTGTAGCTCGTGATATGGCTGAAGAGTTTGCTGGCCAATCAAAATTAAAAGAAATGTTAGATGACGGACAAGAAATTACATCTAAATTAGTTTTTGATTTAGCTAAAGAGAATGATGTTTTAGGTAAAATGGTCGTTGATAAGGTATCGTATTATCTTGGACTAGCTTGTGGTAACTTAGGTAATATGTTAAATCCAGCATATATTGTTATCGGTGGCGGTGTTTCTGCTGCTGGAACGTTCCTATTAGATCAAGTTACTAAATACTTTAAACAATTTTCATTCCCAACAGTTCGTTCATCAACATCATTAAAATTAGCACAATTAGGAAATGAAGCTGGCGTTATTGGTGCCGCTTCACTTGCTCGTCAGTTTATTAAATAATAATTGAGGGGAGAACTAGTATGATTTTAGGAGCAGTAAAGGTTAGTTTAATAATTAATATCATTTTGATTATTATTTTAGTTGGGTTAGCTGGTAACCAATTTTATCTTTGGTATATGGGTCGCCGTGCAGCTAAATTAGTAACAAATGAAGAATTTAATGAAGGTATGCGTAAGGCGCAAGTTGTTGATTTACGTGAAAAAAGTGAATTTGATGCTTCTCATATTATGGGAGCAAGAAATATTCCCTATTCTCAATTTAAAACAGCGATTGGTGGTTTAAGAAAAGATTTACCTCTTTACTTATATGACCAAGGTAAATCGATTAGTACTCGAGCAGCCTATAAATTACACAAACAAGGCTATACAGATATTACTATTTTGAAAACAGGTTTTTCAAAATGGGATGGTAGAACAAAAAAACGCTAAAAAGAAAAAGCATTGAGGAATGAAAATTCTTCAATGCTTTTATTAGTTTATGAATGGTGTGATGAACGGCTCTTACGTGTTGCACGTTTACGGTTTTCTTCAATCATTTGTTCTTTTTCTTCGATGGGTGCAACAACAGTTTTTTTAAAGGCAAAGACGCTACCAACTAATGCGCCTACAGTTGCAGCAGTTCCGACTAAGAAACCTTTTGAAAAGTTTTTCATTATGTAGACCTCCTTATTCATTTGACATCTTTATTATGACTTATTCAATCTAAAATTGCCACTAAAAGCACCGCTATTTTACGATTAATGATATAATAATTTTTGAAAGTTAGGGGTGACTTGTATATGCAGACCAAAATTTATGCGCATCGCGGAAGTAAGGGAACCAGACCAGAAAATACGTTAGTTAGTTTTCAGGCCGCAATAGATGCAGGAGCCGACGGCATTGAGACTGATGTTCAGTTGTCTAAAGATGGTGAACTAATCATTATGCATGATGAAAAAATTGATAGGACCACAAATTTAACAGGTAAGGTAGTAAATCTGACACTAGCGGAATTAAAAAAAGCAGATGCAGGAATTAAATTCAGTTCTGACTATCAAGGTGAACAAATTCCAACATTAAAAGAAGTAATTGAGTTGTTAAAAGATAACAACTTTAAAGGCACTTTTAATTTAGAATTAAAAACGAATCATATAGAATACCAAGGTATAGAAGAACTTGTAAATAAACAAATGGAACAATTACCATCAGATATTCATCTTTTGTATTCTAGTTTTAATCCAAACTCAATTCGTAGAATGCAAAAAATTAATCCTGATGCAGAATTCGCGAGTTTATTCCAATTTAAAATTAAAGAGTCGCGTCAATTGGCTAAGCATCATTTAATCACTAGCTTACACCCTGATGTGACCTGGCTGAGAGAACGACATGGCTTATTTTGGCCAAAGCTACTGATTCGCCCTTGGACAGTTAATTCAGTTAAGGATATGACTTATTGTTTTAAAAAGAAATATGATGCCATTTTTACAGATTTTCCTGCAAAAGCAATAGAAGTACGAAAAGATATTCAAGGAGATTAGAAATGACGCAAAAAGTATTGTTAATTGTTGGGCCAACTGCAGTTGGTAAAACTGATTTATCGATAAAATTAGCAAAAAAATTTAATGGTGAGATTATTTCAGGCGATTCTATGCAAGTTTACCGGAAATTAGATATAGGGACGGCTAAAATTACAGAAGATGAGATGGATGGAATTCCACATTATTTAATTAATCACAAGAATAGTGATGAACGTTATTCAGTCGCTGATTTTACAGTCGAAAGTCGCGCAGCAATTAGTGATATTGCCTCTAGAGGGAAATTACCAATAATTGTTGGTGGGACCGGATTTTATTTACAGGCATTACTTGATAATTTTCAATTGGGAACAGATAATGACGACGATTTAAATTTAAGAAAAGAATTACAAGAACGTAGTGAAAAAATCGGTCCTGAGGCACTTTGGCAAGAATTAGAAAGCTTAGATCCAAATGCAGCATTAAAAATTCCAGTTAATAATACGCTACGAGTAATCAGGGCATTAGAGGTTATTAAAAAATCAAATCAATTGTTTTCGGCGCAAGCGGATCAAAAAACGGATGAGTTTAACCCCTTTATTATTGGGTTATCGACTGATAGGTCAGTGCTATATGATCGGATTAATCGTCGAGTTGACCTTATGATTGGTTCCGGGCTGATTGATGAAGCAAAATGGCTTTTTAACCAAAAAACCAATGATTTACCAGCTAGTAAAGGTATTGGATATAAAGAGCTATATGCTTATTTTGAAGAAAAACAATCACTTGATGAAGCGACAGAGTTAATAAAACGCAACTCAAGGCGTTACGCAAAACGACAATTAACTTGGTTTAGAAATAAAATGGCAGTTAACTGGTTTGATTTAATCGAGCATCCGGAACAACTAAGTAAAATAGAAATACAAATAGTGGATTGGTTAAAAGGACAAAAGTCATAAGGAGAAGAATATATGCAAAAATGGATAGATAATTTATCACAGGAGTTAGCAAATGTTGTAGGAGAAGTTGATACTCAAATTGAACCAAGACTAAAAGAAATTGATGAACAGGTTTTGTTTAACCAACAAAAAGTCTTGGAAGCTTTTAAGAAAAATAATGTTTCTGAAACATATTTTGCCGGATCAACAGGATATGGATACGACGATATCGGCCGCGATGGACTTGATCGTATCTATGCAGATGTTTTCAAAACAGAAGCGGCAATGGTGAGACCACAAATTGTTTCAGGAACGCATTCAATTTCAACAGCCCTTTTTGGTATGTTACGACCAGGGGACGATTTATTATATATTACTGGGATGCCATACGATACGATTCAGGAAGTTATTGGTATTTCTGGAACGGGTATTGGTTCAATGAAAGAATATGGTATCGGGTTTGATTACGTCCCATTAACGGCTGACAATCATATGGATTCTAATGGTTTAAAAGAAAAGTTAACGGATAAGGTTAAAGTTGTTGCAATCCAACGTTCTCGTGGGTATGCAACTAGAGATAGTTTTATGGTATCTGAAATTGCTGAGATGATTAAAGAAGTTCGTAAAATTTCAAAAGATGTGATTATTTTTATCGATAACTGCTATGGTGAATTTTCTGAAACAATTGAACCAACAGAGGTAGGTGCTGATATCATGTCAGGGTCACTAATTAAAAATGCTGGTGGTGGTTTAGCTAAAACGGGTGGTTACATCGTTGGACGTGCTGATTTAATTGAAAAAGCTGGTTACCGCCTAACAACACCTGGTACTGGTAATGAAGAGGGCGCCACCTTAAATGTTATGAGAGATTTTATTCAAGGGTTCTTTTTAGCACCTCATGTAACAGGTGAGGCAATTAAAGGTGCTATCTATACGAGTGCATTACTTGAAAAAATGGGATTAGATGTGTCACCAAAATGGGATGCACCAAGAACTGATCTCATTCAAACGGTTAACTTTGGTAAACCAGAACCAATGGTTAAGTTTGCTCAAGCTATCCAACGTGAATCTCCCGTTGATGCATATGTTGAACCAAAACCAAGTGATATGGCTGGTTATGAAGATAAAGTTATTATGGCTGCGGGTACTTTTGTTGAAGGTGCTAGTGTCGAATTGTCAGCTGATGGTCCAATAAGAGAACCTTATACGCTTTATGTTCAGGGTGGGTTAACGTATGCGCATGTTAAGTTAGCAGTTACAGCTGCAGTTGAAAAAACATTCTATTGAACAATCGACTGTAAGCTATGTTATAAAATCTAACATTGTACGTTGACAGTCATTTATTTCCTTGTTACTATAAGGATGTAATTAAAAAGGAGGCTTGTTTATGAAAGAGAAGGAACTCAGACGATCATTAGCGGTATTACCAATTGGAACGGTAATGAAATTAACGGACTTAACGGCTCGTCAAATTCGTTATTATGAGGAGCAGGAGTTAATTATGCCCCAAAGAAATGATGGTAATCGCAGAATGTATTCACTGAATGATATTGATAAGTTATTTGAAATTAAAGATTATTTAGATGAAGGCATGAATATGGTTGGCATTAAAGAAATTTATTTTGAAAAGGAAGCACAGGCTAAAAAGCAACGCAAATTGTTAGAAAAGCCTTTGACAGATAATGATGTTAGACATATTTTTCAAAATGAATTTCTTTCAGTTAGTGGACTTAAAAATCCTGACGATCCTTCTTTTAACACAAACAAGCGTCTATAAATTATAAATACTGAGGAGAGATAAAATGGCAAAAGCTGCATACACTAAAGATGACATTGTTACAATGGCAAAAAAAGAGAACGTTAAATTTTTAAGACTTATGTTTACAGATTTATTCGGAATTATTAAGAACGTGGAAGTTCCGATTAGCCAACTAGACAAATTATTAGAAAACAAATTAATGTTCGATGGTTCTTCAATCGACGGATTCGTTCGAATCGAAGAAAGTGATATGTACTTATACCCAGATTTATCAACTTGGATGATTTTCCCATGGGAACATGAACATGGAAAAATTGCGCGTATTATTTGTGAAGTTTATAACGCTGAACGTAAACCATTCCAAGGTGATCCAAGAAATAACCTTATCCGTGTCTTAAAAGAAATGAATGATTTAGGGTTTACTGAATTTAATATTGGACCTGAACCAGAATTTTTCTTATTTAAATTAGACCCTATAACGGGAAAACCTACAACACAATTAAACGATAAAGGTAGCTATTTTGATTTAGCACCAGTTGATTTAGGTGAAAATTGTCGTCGAGATATCGTGTTAGAACTTGAAAACATGGGTTTTGATGTTGAAGCTTCTCATCATGAAGTAGCACCTGGCCAACATGAAATTGATTTTAAATACGCAGATGCTTTACAAGCCTGTGATAACATCCAAACATTTAAATTAGTCGTTAAAACGGTAGCTAGAAAACATGGTCTACATGCGACATTTATGCCAAAACCATTGAATGGAATTAATGGTTCAGGGATGCATATTAATATGTCATTATTTCATAAAGATGGTAATGCATTCTTTGATGAAAAAGATAAGATGCAATTATCTGAAGATGCCTACCACTTCTTAGGTGGTTTATTACAACATGCACGTGGTTACACAGCAATTACTAATCCAACAGTTAACTCATATAAACGTCTTGTCCCTGGATTTGAGGCACCTGTTTATGTTGCTTGGTCTGGACGTAACCGATCGCCATTAGTTCGTGTACCAATGGCTCGTGGGTTATCAACTCGATTAGAGTTAAGAAGTGTTGATGCAACTGCTAATCCTTATCTTGTTATTGCGGCTATTTTAGAAGCAGGACTTGATGGACTTAGAAATAAAGTTGTACCACCTGCATCTGTTGATAGAAATATTTACGTAATGAACCGTCAAGAACGCCAAGATAATCATATTAGTGACTTACCATCGACACTACACAATGCCATTAAAGCATTGGAAAAAGATGATATCATGGAAAAAGCAATGGGTCCTCATTTATATCCAAGCTTTATTGAAGCCAAAAAATTAGAATGGGCTGCTTACCGTCAAGAAGTTTCTGAATGGGAAAGAGATCAATATTTAGAACTTTATTAAAAAAAGTGTAATAAAGGTTTGAAATGACTAACTAAATGATTGATAATGAAACTAGGACAAGTAAAATTGTTTTAGTTTTTTTGATTATGCAAAGAAAAATCACAATACATAGTAAAAAAAATAATCATTAAATATGAATAAGGGGTAAACTATGATAAAAGACAATCAATTTAATTTATCGGATCACAGTGAAGCTACAAACAATATCGAACGCACTCTATCTAAAAAAGTTGAGTACTTAAATCAACTTAGAGAGGCGATTAAACAAGAAGATGATCGATTAGTTTATCAACTCATTAACCAATCTCGTTACGCACAACTAGTGTTAAAGAAAAGAAGCGTTTCGGAATCTGCCATTCAAGAAGAGTTGGTCATTAAAGATTATCCACAAATTCAACAATATTTAAGTTTGAAACTTATCTCATATTTACGTGATACGTATCCATTCTTCTATTTTGAAGAAATGGAAGTTGGAAAATTCAAAATTCATTTTGGTAATTGGTGGGATCGAAAAGAATTTGGCTATTTAGACGTTTTAAATGTTGAATTTAAATTTGATGAAGAAGAACTAGCTAAATTAGCTAAGTCTTTTGAATTGGAAGAAACGAATAAACGTGTTAATACAGATAAAATTAATCAAATATCAATTCAAAATAAAGAACGTCAAGAATTAGTTGATTCTCAGGATGAACGTGACGCTGAAAAAGACAAAATTCGCGAAGATATGAAACGTAATTCACAAGAAAAAGGGCGTCCTTGGGATGCTGGACGTATTCGTGAAGAACGTCGCGTGTTAAAAGAAAGATTAACAGAGTTAACTGAGATGGATGAAAAAGCCAGCAGTGCATATCAAGATATTAAATCAAGTGAGACTGATGTTTTAAGTTTAGCCAAAGAAGATACGTTGATTGGTTATGAAAGACAAAGTGTTATTGGTATATTTGGTGATTTTGAAAAATTCACTAAACAAAATGATGCCTTATATTACAGTTATTTATCTCACTTAATTAGTCAAAAAGGACAGGTGACTGAATAATGGCTGAAAAAGAAAAGCAGTTAGTTTCTACAAAATCGCGTTTAGTAAACTTTAATGAACAAATTAAATTAAGTCTGAACAATGGGATTAAATTTACGGAAACATTAGATGTTTTAATGAATACCCAGGATAAAGTTGAGTTGATTGATGCCGCAATGAGTTTGATGGGTTATCAACTTGACACTAATTATTTAACATTCCCGCAAAAATATAGTGCTGCAGATTATTGTTTACTCTTCTTTAACCGTTTAATGGACTTGCATGATAATGAAACGGCTATTTTACACTTCTCAGAGCCTAGAAAAGCACTTGTCCATGAAATACCTGGGATTAATGTCGTAGATAGTTTTTCCTTTAAAATTGATGATAATGATGGCGCTTATTATGTTGCACAAGAATCAGGAGAATCTTTATTTTATTTAAATTTACGTAAAAGAATGATTCGAATTAATAGTACAGCTATTACAAATGTCTTAATTGTTAGTTACTTGGAAAAATTAGACGCAAAATCGATTAAATATCTTGAAATGATGTTAATTGATTTTGCGACGTATTTAAAAGAAGATTATGGATTTAGCGTTGATCTTAATCTATTGGATTCAGGTAATCCAGCAAGATACGAATTGTCTGAAGATATACTTAAACGAAGTGTTATCGATGAATTATTTGTACTTGCTTCAGAAAATGAGTTAATGGTTGAAGCAGGCGCAAATAATAGTGCTGTTTTAAAATTAGCTAAATCTGAAATAACAATTTATGATCAACAACAAATGGGTGAGAGTGATAATGAAAAATGGGTCGTTGCTGTTATGGATGCTGCCCAAGAAATTTCATGGTTCGATATTTTGTTGAATGAACCTTTCATTAGAAATTGGTACTTGAATAATATAAATGAATTAAGTATTAAATCAGATCCCTTGATTTTTAAATAATAAAAAAATGTCTGTCCGTTAGTTACTAGTGGGCAGATTTTTTTGGAGGAAAATTTAGTGAACTTAACAGATATGATCCAAATGGAACGAAGCTTTGATCGGGATGTTATTCAAGATAAAAAAATTAGATGGAGTCCTGAAGAGAGATTGTTTAACGCCTATGTGAGCTTGGATGTTGAACTATCAGAATTAGCCAACACGGTTGAATGGTTTAAAGTCTGGAAAGAAAATCGTGGACAAAAAATGGAAAAAGGCAAAACGCATGAAGAGACAGTACTCTCAGAATATGTTGATGCAATGAGTTTCTTTTTTAATATTGCCAATCAAAATAAATGGACCTATTTATTATTAATTAGTGACGAAGAGATGGATGATTTTGCAAAAAAGCCTATGACAATGTCATTGAATAAAGTCTTTTTATCGTTAAAATTAATGATTTCTAAAAGTTTATTTAGTCATAAATTAGAAGATTTTAAACATGCTTGGCATCTTTTTATTAAATTCGGGTTAGTTGATTTAAAATTGTCTTGGAATGATATTGAAAATGAATTTGTTAAAAAAAATATGGAAAATATTGAAAGACAAGAAAATAATTATTAATTAAAACAGTCTTAAATTGGAGCTAACCAATAATATTGGACAAAAATTTAAGCAGGTTACTGAATTTTAAGAGCTTGGTATCGTATTATTAGTAATTAATTTACAACTGAGCGTCGTAAATAAGGAATCATTAATAATTCGTATTTTAAATTTTAATAAAGAAAAGCCTTCGACATTGGATTTTTGTCCAATATTGAAGGCTTTTTTGTGTTAATAACTGAATAACAGTTTTTATTTGAATGAGACTAATCTCTTTTAAAATTAACTTAAGTAAAAAATCAAGAACCAGTATCAAAATTAAAATCAGCACCATCTTCAGATTCATGAATATGAACGTCTTTAGCAGACGAAGTACTATCATTAATATCAAAGCTCTCAGAAGAAGATGTCTTCTTAGTAGATGATGAAGATTCTTTAGAAGAATCTTTGGCCTTAGAAGATGAGGCCTTTGTGTTGGATGATGCAGACGACTGTTGAGAAGAAGAGCTATTTTTGTTAGAACTGGAATCAGAATTATAACTATATTCGCAAGCAGACAATAGTAGCATTGATACGCTTAGAACCCCTAGTAAGCTAATAAATTTTTTCATTTTAAATCCCCCAATATTTTTATGGTGCAAAGCGAGCAGTAGGAATCGCACCTACTAAAAGTATCTATACGCTCGTTAGAAATTTATGTTAAATTTTGTTTATTAGTGCTTAGCAGGAGCTTGTTTGAGTGTGAAAACTGCTGCAATGATTAATAAAATAAATGTAGGAAGGGCAAAAACCATTGATAAAAGAAATAAACCGCAACCAATAATACCAAGAACATGGCCAGTAATAGAGATATCAGCTTTTCTTGATTGAACAAGTGCAACAATGTGAAGAATAAGGCCAATTCCTAGCATAATATAAAAGAAAATAGCTGTACCGCTAGTTAAGGTTGATGTTCCAGAGACAGCGTGTGATGTTACAGTAGATTTATTGATACCAGTTAAAATAACGATAAGCCAAGAAAAGGCTACTAATATAGTATTTATGATATCGAAAGTACCTGCTGCAGTGTTAATTTTTAGTTTCATGAAGAATTCCCCCGTATGGAGCTTTTAACGTGATTCCCTATCTGCACGTAAGTATTCTATTTTATGTATATGATATTTTATAAGGCAGTGAAGAAAGCGATGGCGCCTAGAAAGATACCCGGTACGTTTGCAAAGAATATAGGCCAGTCTTTATTTTTACCACATACGCCATAGACAGTCCAAAATATGCAATTAATACAGGCAACCAAGGGCTGAACAGGATTACCCTGGCTACCATTAAGGTTGGAAATGATTTGTGGGATGTATGAGACATACATTAAGATAGATAAAATACTTGCAAACTTCCCGATTTTTTCTAGAGTGCTATCATTTAATAATTTCATTCTAATTCCTCCAAACTTTTTTATGCCTCTCTATAATAACTAATTATCAGTTATTCTACAAATTATAACAACTGGGAGTAGGTAAAAATGTTTGGTGTTGGTGAAAATAAACTTGTGGATGATTTTTATTATTAAAATGCATCAAAATTTTCTTGGGTGATAAATTAATTATTTAAATGAAGGCTAGGTATTTGTTTAGGTTAATATCTTACTAATTCAGAACTGTTATTGTAAACTCAGTATTTTGTTTTTAACTAATACTGACTATTTATGAAATTGCTGGATCTGAATAGCAAAGCTATAGAATGTTGAATAAATGATATTTAAATAGTGGTACATTCAGTAGAAACTATAGGACTAATAGTTTCTGTTAACAGATGACTACGTATCAAAAAAATTTACAGGGATGAGTTAATGCGTTGCTCTAATCAGAATGACGTTCCTCAGATGATTATCAAATTTAACAATAATTTTTCTTATAAAGGTAGCGCAGTTATTGATACTATTCATGAGTTGACCATTTAGGAGAAGAATGAAGTAATCAGAGAAATTACACTACTTGAGTTTCATTAATGATTTAGATAACATAAAACCCACTTAGTAAGGTGACTTATACATACAACTATTACTCTGACTGGCAATGATTATAACAAACGTAAAGGGGGAAATGCTATATCTTCATTTAACGAACTATTCCCACAAGTCAATGAAAAATCTACAATTAATAAGGTTAAACGTTTTTTTAAAGTATGGTTACCAAAAATGCAGAGATATAGTCAGAAGGATATTAGCGGAATTAAGTCGCCAATTATCATGGATATGCCTAAAAAGTACCTCAGGGAACAATCAACACGAAGAGACCATAACTAAACGTATCTATGCTGAGCAAGTTATTAATAATGTTCTAGTAGCTTTAAAGAGTTGTGACACTATTAGTAGAAAAATATTAATAGATGTCTATATTGCAGAAGATAATAAATAAAATGATATTGAAATGGATGATTTAGGATATGAAAAGACGAGATACAGTTTTTACAAGAATCGAGCATGCTTACAGTTTGCTGATTCATTCTTAATTGAAGACTTACATGATTTCAAAAAGTGAACATTTAGTGAACAAATTGAAGTGATTAATCTGTTATATTAGTAATATGATATTTTGATATCAGTTATTAATCTCTAATCCAAATATTTATACACACATGAGAAAGGTATTGTTTACCTGTCTTTTTTATTGTTTAATAATAGAGCGAGTATAAATTATTTGGAGGAGTAACTATTTGGACAATTATTATGTATTTAAATTAAATTTAGCACCAAATATAATTAGAACTTACGTTGAAAGAAAATCAGAAGGTTGGAAACAGCTTAAACATAATGTAATAAAGGATGATCTAACTAATAGTTTTGGAATACCTAATGGATTTGAAAGGGGAACATATTTAAATTTTATTTTTAAGGATACTGATGTTAAAGAAGAATTATCCAAATCTATAGAATATACAGAATTTGTTGCTCAATCTAAAAAAATAGAAGAGGAATATTTTGCTGTTATAGAAAACTATGAAAAAAATTCGGGCATTTTATGGACAAAAGAATTTTTGGGCGTTACAAAAGTTGAAATGAGAACAAAAATGGACAAATTACTTAAAAAATATCCATTTTTAAAAGAATCATTAGATGATGTTTTAGAAGATGATATAATAGGCAACTTAAAAGGGTACGGACGTTACGGACATGGTCGTAAAATGATGCTAGAGGCTAGAAAAATAATACGGTATATTCAGGATAAAGAATATATAAATGCTGGAGTGAATTTTTTTTATGAATTGGAAACTGAAAAAATTTTAATTTCTACTAATGACAAAAGTTTGAAAGAAGCTATTAGTATGTCTGAAAGAATAGAATCATTTATAAATACAGCAGAAAATACCAATATGGGTGCTGTATCAGTTAATGCAGTTCAAGATAGCGTTAGCATTAAGCAAGATTATGCAAGAGTAACAGTACATCTTGTCTATCCTAATGGTGCCCAGCAAGTTGAAGATAGGGACCTTGCTAGTCGAAAACGTATAAATGCTGAAGATGTGAAAAAAATATATAGTGCCCCTAGAGGAGAAAAAGTAAATACAGTAGAGTTAAGTAAACAATTGGGTGAAGATGCTAAGCGAGGATACCTTAAATCGATAAAACATAGGGCAATGAGTATAATGAAAATTGTACCTGTAATAGTTAATAAAAATTTTCATAAATAGGTGATAGTATGGTAGATAATAAATCATTGATGAGAGCATTATGGACTTCAAAACGAGCAACTATATGCAATATATACTCTAAAATTGGAATTTCGATAAATGTAATATTTACAATAATATATTTATTTTTTCCGGATATTATTAATGTTAATTATGAAGTTTCAAGCTTATTGGGTATTTCTGTTACCGGATTATCTTTTACATTCGCATTATTTGTTGCGGTTAAAAGTATCTTTGATATAGATAATTTAGGACACATATATTTAGTTTCTAAAACAGATACTCAATTAAAAAACGTATTTGTTGAAATATTCACACCATTTATGTGGACTTCATTTTTATGGCTAACCATAGTTGGAATATCAATTAGTACTATGTTAATATCATTTGAAACCTTTATTGATTTTGAAGTAATTTTGTATTTGAAAGGAATAGTTTTAATTTTAGTATTTACGGCGTCTTTGAATATTTTTGGGCTTATTTTAGACATCATCCGAGATACTCAAAAAAAGGCTATAGAGGCTGGAGAAGAAGAAGCTGAGTCAATAATAAAAAATAATAAAATGAAGTGAACCCTAAATATTGGACGAAGCTTTATGCAGCATTCTGGGTTATAAAAATTCGGTGTTCAACCGGGCTTTTACAACCCAATTTTATTTTAATTCGTGAAAAATTATAGTCATTTATCCAAACCGGTACTTGTGAAACTAGTGTTTCATATGTATCGGTTTCTTTTTGATAGAAAGCTTCAGCTTTCATAATATGGAAAAAGCTTTCCATGGCAGCGTTATCTAAACATGTTGCTTTACGTGACATACTCTGAAAAATACGATATTTTTTGAGAATAGTAACCCAATTTTTGTGTTGATATTGGAATCCTTGGTCAGAATGAATCGTCGTTCGATAATTTAAATCTTTTGGGATTTTTGCAATTGCTTGTTTCAAAACCTTTGTTGTAAATTTAACTGTTGGATGTTTACTAATCTGATGACTTAGAATTTTGCCTGAAAACAGATCATAAATACAGGTGAAATGGGCCCGTTCATCGATTGTTTCGTCACCCCAACGGACTTCTGTAACATCTGTTGCTAGTTTTTGATAAGGTCGGTCCGAAAAGAAACGGCGATTAATCAGGTTTTTAGAAACGGTACCAACTTTTCCTTTATACGAGTTGTATTTGCGTGTCTGGCTGAAATTGAAGTAGCTCCCATAAATTAAATCTCCTTAAATTTTTAAAATTTTGTAGCAATACGACCAATGAGCCTTGCACTCATAGCCAGCTTAACTGGTGGTCGAAAGGGTAGTTAGGCGTCCATTACAATAACTTGTAATTCTTCAGTTACAAATTGATTGATGCCTGCTAAAAATTCTTTAAAATAAGTTGTTTCATTGTGGAAGTTAACTGCGTCTTGGTCTTGCCAATGCTCAATTATTGCATAACGATTGTTGGCACCTAATTGTTTAAAATGATTGTATGAAATATTACCAGATTCTTTTTTTGATTGCGTCACTAGAGGATCAATAAAATGTTCATATTCTGTAATACAATTTTCATTAACAACTAAACTAACATTAAAAACTTTCATGATAATATTCTCCTTTTTAGCTTTTAACGTGATTCCTATGCACGTAGATAAACAAAAACGAGCAGCAGGAGTTGCACCTGCTTGAAGTATCTATACACTCGTTAAAATTAGTTAAATATTTATTCCCAAGTTGAGTCCCCGTAAGTGACAGAGAACGGACCAGCATTAGAAGTTGTAAAGTATAATGTCATTACAGCTTTTTTTCCGGCAGCTATTGAATTTGGAATATTACCAGAGTAAGTCTCTGAATTAAATTCCCCAATAGTATCATCACTATCATAGACGTCAAACTTTTGACCATTGAAATCTAGTGGACCTGTACCATTATTTTGAACGGTTACTTTAACAGCAACTTGTGTATCACCGGATTTAACATCATTTAAAGGAACTGACGTTTCTTTTTCAGCAGAGTCAACGGTTATCTTTGAGTCGTCAGTTAAATCTACAGAATCGCCAAAAGATGAAGTAGATTCTGAATCGGATTCATCATCAGTGTATGACTCATCGTCAGATTCTGAATCAGATTCAGATTCATCGTCAACATATGAATCATCATCGTCATCATAACTAGAATCATCATCTGATTCTGACGAGTCACTAGCACTTGACGATCTAAAATTAGACGATGAACGCGCTGACGAATCTTTATCAGATGTTACCGACATCACGCTAAAAGAAATAATTGATATGCCTAAACCGGCAATCAATAAAATTAGTGGTATTAAATTAGAAGCTTTATTACCCCAAGCTACAATAAACCAAGTTACACCTGTAAAAAAAACAACTAAACCAATAAGAAAAATAATTGTAAATGTAGTACTCATGAATATATTTCCTCCGAAATCTATATCTCTACTCCTAGAAATATGATAAAATTATTTGTTAATATATTTATACCCTCTAACTTGCTACCAACAGGTTAGGGGATTTTTTAATAGTTTTATTTCAAACAATTTACTAAAGCTTAAGTAATTGCTTGATATTTTTAACGTGTTTTCCAGTAATACAATATAAAGCGTTGCCAACAGCCTTACCGACAGAAAATGCTTTCTTATCGCCTGATATTTTAATACTTTAGTAGATTTATTGATAAAAATATCCATGCAACAAATATGCAACAAATGTTTTGAGCATTCTATCCTTTATAGTCTGTTTTCACCTAAATAAAAAAATAGGAACGCCCGTTTAAAGGCATTCCTATTTTTATAAATCGGTCTAGAATGGATATCTATGACTCGGGTGAGATTCGAACTCACGACCGTCCGCTTAGAAGGCGGATGCTCTATCCAGCTGAGCTACCGAGTCATAACAACATTTAATAGTATATGATAAAATACTGGTACTTGTCAATGGAAATTGGTAGAACTCTTATAAATTATCAAAAACATGAATGAAAGTTTTGATGAAATGTTCTATAATAAGAAAGTAATAGACATAAATGGAGATAAAGACTATTTAATTATGAATAAAGAGGTTGAAAAATGGTTGATTCTAATGATCCACGGGTAAAGAGAACAAGACAAAATTTAAAAAAATCATTAGTTGTACTCATGAAACATTACAAAGTTGAAAATATTAGCGTTCAAAAGATTACTCAGGAAGCAAATGTCACTCGAGGAACATTCTATCTGCATTATCATGACAAACAAGATTTTATTAATCGGGCAATGGATGAAATTTTAGATGACTTTTTTGATTACATTATGATTATGTCAAAACAATCACCAGATAAAGCGTACGTTTATTCGAAACCAGTTGAAGTTTGTTGTTTAAATCGGGTGTTTAACTACTTACAAGATGAATCAATGATGTTTGGCGTACTTTTAAATAGTCAAGAAGATGTCGCTTTTTCTGATAAAGTATATGATAGACTAGTTATCTACTTAAATAACTTTAGAGAACAGTTAGCAGGCGATTTTGAAGTATCTAAGATACCAAACGAGTTACAAGTATCCTATGTTGCATCAGCGCACCTAGGCTTCATTAAACGTTGGTTACGAGACGATATGATCTACACACCGCACTACGTTGCTAAGGTTTTAAAAGAAATTACTGGCGTTGATACAAGTAACGGAGTCAATTTAACAAACTTTTTTGTTGAAAATGATGGATAACGTTGACTTAAGAAGTTACATTTGATATTATAATAACGTTGTATTTGTGAACACCACAACTGCAACCGCACGTTTTAAGTTTTTAAGCGTCAGGTTGTCTAAATCTGATCACTAAATTACGGCGAGTCTAAGTAATCTATAAGGAGGTGTAATACACATGTACGCAATTATTAAAACAGGTGGCAAACAACTTAAAGTTGAAGCCGGAGAAGCTATTTACATTGAAAAATTATCAGCAGAAGCTGGTGAAAAAGTTACATTTGATGAAATTGTTTTAGTTGGTGGCGAAAAAACCGTTATTGGTGCTCCTTTTGTTAAAGGTGCTACAGTAACTGGTACTGTTGAAAAACAAGGCCGTGAAAAGAAAGTTGTTACTTTCAAATACAAACCTAAGAAACATTCTCATACAAAACAAGGTCATCGTCAACCATATACTAAGGTTGTTATCGATGCTATTAACGCATAATTTTGAAAGTAGGCTACTAGTATGATACGTGCAGTTATTTCTCGGAGAGATGCCAAAATCATCGATGCGTTTGAAATAACAGGGCATGCTGATTCTGGTGAATATGGTCAAGATATTGTGTGTGCTGCGGTTTCGGTATTGACTATCAATACAGTTAATAGTTTGACCGAACTTGCTAAACTTAATCCTGATGTTGAGATGGATGAAGATAATGGTGGATTAATGAAAGTTAAACTATCAGAATCTGAGTTAAACGATGCTACAGGACAGTTATTTTTAGAAAGTTTAGTTTTAGGACTACAGTCAATTGAGCAAAACTATCAAGATTACATTAAATTAACACTTAAATAATAAGACTATAACAAGGAGGTGCATTGATTATGTTAATGAATTTACAATTTTTCTCACATAAAAAAGGTGGGGGTTCTACTTCTAATGGCCGTGATTCTGTCGGTAGACGTTTAGGCTCAAAAAGAGCTGACGGACAAGAAGTAACAGGTGGTTCAATTCTTTATCGTCAACGTGGAACACGTATTTATCCTGGTGTTAACGTTGGTAAAGGTGGAGATGATACTTTGTTTGCTAAAGTCGATGGTATCGTTCGCTTCGAACGTAAAGGCCGCGATAAGAAACAAGTCTCTGTATACCCTGTAGCTGAATAATAATAACTCAAAGGAAACCTCTTCATTTTATGATAGAGATTTCCTTTTTTTGTACATAAAAGGAGTGTTTAAATGAATTTTGATAGAATTAAACAATTACAATCAACTTTTGAGAAACTCTCGATTGATGCATTTCTAGTGACGGATACGACAAACATATTTTATTTAAGTGGTTTTGAAGGTGATGGTGTATTGTTAATTACTGATACACAACAATTTTTAATCACTGACCTAAGATTTGAATTGGCACTAGAAAATCATGATAAAAAATTAGAAATAAAATTTACGCGTGATTATCTGGGTGCTGTATCTGACATAATTAGTGAAAAAGGATTAACAGTTATGGGATTTGAATCATCAATATCATTTTTAGAGTATGATCAATTAGATGAAATCCTTGTTAGTGATTTGGTGCCATTTACTAATATTGTTGACGAATTACGACGTGTTAAAGATAAGGATGAGCAGATAAAATTAATAAAAGCAGGAAAATTAGCTGATGAAGCTTTCAATTATATTGTGTCGACGATTGAAGTTGGTCAAACAGAAATTGAAATTGCTAATCGGCTAGATAGTTATATCAAAAATTTAGGTACTATGAGTGAATCTTTTGAAACAATTGTAGCAAGCGGTATTCATTCAACATGGCCACATGCAACGGTTTCAAAACGAAAGATTCAAGACCAGGATCTGATTACGATAGATTTTGGCTATTATTACGAGAACTATACATTTGATGTCACAAGGACCATCGCCGTGGGATCGATATCTGATGAATTAAAACATATCTACGAGTCTGTTTTAACGACACAAGAACGAGTGATTTCATTAATTAAACCGGGAATAAAATTAAGTGAATTAGCTAGAGTTGCTAATGAAACAATCGCCGATGCAGGATATGGTAAATATTTTAATCATGGGATTGGGCATGGAATTGGCCTATCAATTCATGAATTACCTAATATTAAATTGGATGATTCAAACAGTGTTTTGCAAGCAGGCGACGTCATTACAATTGAACCAGGGATTTATGTACCAAACCTTAGTGGGGTTCGAATTGAGGATGATATTTTAGTGACTGAGAATGGCTATCAAATGTTAACGAATTCTTCTAAAAAATTAATGATAATATAGACTTTAACTTGCTTTTATATGTCCATTATTGCTATTATTAGAACTATGAGATACACGAGATAGTAGGAGGAATATTATATTATGATGTCCGTTAATGAATTTAAAAATGGTGTTACAATCGAAGTTGATGGTGATTTATGGCGTGTTGTTGAATTTCAACATGTTAAACCGGGTAAAGGTTCTGCTTTTGTTCGATCAAAACTAAAGAATCTCCGTACAGGTGCTGCTCAAGAAAAAACATTCCGTGCTGGTGAAAAAGTTCAAAAAGCACAAATTGATAATAAAAAAATGCAATATCTTTATGCTGATGGTAACAACTATGTATTTATGGATATGGATACATATGAACAATTAGAATTACCAGAAGAACGCGTGCATGAACAATTAAATTATTTGAAAGAAAACTTAATTGTTAATGTTATTATGTTTGGCACTGAAACACTTGGTGTTGACGTTCCTAATACAGTTGAATTAAAAGTAGCATCAACTGAAGCGGGTATTAAAGGTAATACACAATCTGGTGGAACTAAACCTGCTGTTCTTGAAACAGGATTAGTTGTACAAGTGCCATTCTTCGTTAATGAAGATGAAATGTTAATTATTAATACACAAGATGGCACATATATTTCCAGAGCACAATAAATCGACGGAGGTTAAACTTATGGCTGAAGAAACAAATATTGTTTTAAAAAGTACTGAACCTTCTTTGGGTGACATTAAGATTGCACCTGAAGTTATTGAAATTATTGTTGGAATTGCTGCTAACCAAATTGATGGTGTTTACTCAATGCGTGGGACAATTGCTAAAAATTTAACTGAATTATTTGGCCGTAAAAAGTCACTGGGTAAGGGTGTTAAACTTGATTTAACAGATGACCAGTTGAATATTGATGTTTTTGTTTACCTTGATTACGGTGTATCTGTTCCTAAGGTTGCATTAGTGATGCAAGAAAAGATTAAACAACAATTACTATTTATGACAGGTTTAGAAATTATTGAAGTAAATGTTCATGTTGAAGGGGTTATTCCTGAAAAGGAAGCCGATAAGATAGATACTGACGATTTATTTTCAGAAAAAGATGGTGAAAATTAGTGAGTGTAATAGTAACTAGACATACGATTCGCGAAAAAGCATTTCAAGCATTATTTGCGTTAAATTCTAACCCAGATGGTGATAGAGAGGCTATTTATCGTGAATTGTTAGAAGTTCCTGATGAAGAGTCGGCTGTAATTCCACCTTATTTAGAAGCATTAGTTTCAGGTGTTAGTGATAAACAAGCTGAGATAGATTCTGTTATTGAAGAAAATCTAACATCACGCTGGAAACTATCACGCTTAAACAATACGGATTTAATTATTTTGAGATTAGCTATTTACGAAATGAAATACGTAGATGATGTTCCTGCTAAGGTAGCATTGAATGAAGCTTTAGAAATTGCTAAAGAATTTAGTGATGATGAATCAAGAAAATTTGTTAATGGTGTGTTAGATCCAGTTGTTGAAAAAATGCCTGTTGATATTGAAAAAACAAATGAATAATAATGATTGAGAAGTGTTGCATTTTTTGCGACACTTTTTTTTTAGAAATGAATACCTTAAATATGATAAAATGTAAGAAGTAAAAATGGAATAGAGGTGCTAAATTATGGCTAAATTAATTGATGGTAAAAAATTGGCACAAATAACGACGGATAATTTAAAATCTGAGATAGAAGCTTTAAAGAAAAAGAATGTCTTTCCTACATTAGCTGTTATTGTAGTTGGAGAAAATCCAGCAAGTAAAATATATGTTAAGAATAAGCATCGAATTGCTGAATCTATTGGGATAAAATCGATTGTTAAAAGATTACCTGATACGATATCAGAAAAAGAGTTGCTAAATCTCATTAATGACTATAATGATAATTCAGATATTAATGGCATATTAGTACAGTTACCTTTACCGAACCAAATTGATGAAAAAAAGATAACCGAAGCTATTAAACCAGAAAAAGATGTTGATGGATTTCATCCGATAAATATTGGACGATTAGCCATGAATGATCCACTAGCAATTCCATGTACACCACTGGGAATTATGAGAATGTTTAACGCATACAATATTGATTTAGACGGTAAAAATGCAGTTGTTGTTGGCCGCAGTAATATTGTGGGTAAACCAATGGCGGCGTTACTTTTAAACGCTAATGCAACAGTAACGATAACGCATAGTCATACGGAAAATTTATCAGAGATAACTAAACAGGCTGATATTTTAGTCGTTGCAATTGGTCAAGCAAACTTTATTAAAAAAACCGATGTGAAACAAGGTGCTGTAGTCATCGATGTCGGGATGAACCGCTTAGATAGTGGTAAGTTAGCGGGAGATGTCGATAAGGAAGTTGCAGAGGTTGCAGGATATCTGACACCAGTACCAAAAGGGGTTGGACCTATGACGATTGCAATGTTGATGGAACAAACAATTGAATTAACAAAACGGAGTGTTGGCATTGAATAAAGATAATTATTTATCAGTTACATCATTAACAACATATTTGAAGAAAAAATTTGATGCTGATCCTTATCTTGGGACCGTTTATTTAACTGGCGAAATTTCAAATTTAAGACCTCGACCTAATGCGCATCAATATTTTAGTTTAAAAGATGATCATGCTAAAATTAGCGCAATTATGTTCCGTTCAGCTTTTGATAAAATAAAATTTAAACCAGAAGATGGCATGAAAGTTTTAGTTATGGGCCGTATATCTTTATATGAAGCGACAGGTAACTATCAAATATATATTGAGCGAATGGAACCTGATGGTGTTGGTGCGTTATATCAAGCCTATGAGCAGTTAAAAAATAAGCTACAAGCTGAAGGATTATTTTCAGCACCAAAACAGGCATTGGTTAAATATCCTAAACGAATTGCTGTGATTACAAGTCCTTCAGGGGCTGTCATTAAAGATATTATGACAACCGTTAAAAGACGTTACCCGATTGCTCAATTAGTTTTATTTCCTGCGATTGTACAAGGTGACAAAGCAGCTAATGATTTAGTTAAGCGGTTAAAACAAATTAACGAATTAGGCCATTTTGACACGATTATTATTGGTCGAGGCGGTGGCTCAATTGAAGATTTATGGCCATTTAATGAAGAATCTGTTGCAAGGGAAATATTTGCTAGCCAGATTCCAATTATTTCTTCAGTTGGACATGAGACAGACACAACCATTGCTGATTTAGTGGCCGATGTTCGGGCAGCAACGCCAACAGCAGCAGCAGAATTAGCTGTCCCTGTTTACGCCGATGAATTAATTAAGATTAATCAATTAAAATTGAGACTATTACAAGTAACACAAAATATTTTAAGTTTAAGAAGACAACAATTAGATAAGATTCAACAATCATATGTTTTTCAACAACCTAATCGGTTATATGAGGGTTACCTTCAAAACTTAGACAATTTAGCACAACGCTTAATGCAAGTAACAAAACAAATTATCACAATTAAGAAACAACAATTTGAACAAGCTAATGGTCAGTTGCGCTATCAAAATCCGCAACAATTGGTTAGTCAACTGCAAGATCAAGTAAAACAACAAAACAAACAGTTACATCAATTAATGACCTACTTACTTGAAACAAAGAAACAACAGGTTGGCGAAAAAATAAATGCGCTTGATTTATTAAGTCCATTGAAGATTATGGGACGAGGATACAGTTACGTATCTATGGAAGATAAAATTATTAAAAGTATTAATTCAGTGAATATAGATGATAACGTCGTGTTACACCTTACAGATGGTAAAGCATATGCAAAAATTGAAAAAGTTGAAAAAGGAGAATAAAAAATGGCTGAAAAAAAAGCGACATTTGAAGATAACTTAGTAGAACTTGAAAAAATTGTAACAGAACTAGAACAAGGTGATGTTCCTTTAGAAAAAGCATTAACCCAATTTCAAAACGGTGTTAAGTTGAGCTCAAAATTGCAAAAAACATTGGAAAATGCTGAAAAAACATTAACCAGTGTCATGAATGATTCTGGTGAAGAAGTGCCATTCGAACAAGGCTTAGAAAATGAGTAACTTAACTAAATTTTCTGATATCGTATTACCAGAATTTAATCAAATTATGTTGAATCAATTACAGGCTTTAGACACTGAAAAAAAGTTAAAAGAATCGATGACTTATTCAGTTGAAGCGGGTGGTAAACGTATTAGACCACTAATCATTTTTGTTATTTGTCAAATGCTTAATCGTAAACTTGATAAGTCAGTTTATTCTATTGCTGGTGCATTAGAATTAATTCATACCTATTCATTAATTCATGATGATTTGCCTGCGATGGATGATGATAATTTAAGACGTGGTAAACCAACAAACCATATTATTTTTGGTGAAAGCATGGCAATTTTAGCTGGTGATGCACTAAATACATTAGCCTTTGAATGGATCAGTAACGCAGAGTTGCCTGATTCACAAAAGGTATTACTAATGGGTCAACTAGCTAGGTTAGCTGGCCCAGAGGGAATGGTTGGCGGTCAAGTTGCCGATATTGAAGGTGAACAAAAAGAGTTATCATTAGCGCAGTTGAAACAGGTGCATAAGCGTAAAACGGGTGATTTAATTGAATTTTCAGTTTACGCAGGTAGCATACTTGGAAAAGCGACTGACCAACAGCACGTAGCGTTTATGGCATATGGACGTCATTTTGGGTTAGCTTTTCAAATCTATGATGATATTATGGATGTCGTTGGGACATCTGAAGAGATGGGCAAGGCTGTTCATAAAGACAATCAAGAAAATAAAAATACGTATCCTGGACTAATGGGAATTGATCAAGCTTATAGGATGCTCGAAGAAGTAACCAATCAAGCTAAAGATGCTATTCAAACGCTTAAGCAAACAGGGTTGGAGACAGAGTATTTGGAAGAATTGTTACATTACTTTAAATTAAAAAATTAGGAGTCACTATGAAAAAAGAGCGCATTGATGTTTTATTAGTTAAACAAGGGTTATTTGAAACTCGTGAACAGGCCAAACGTGCAGTTATGGCTGGTGAAATTCTGGGTGAGAATGAAGAACGATTGGATAAACCAGGTGTTAAAATTTCTGAAGAAACTGTGCTTCATTTTAAAGGTAAAAAATTACCTTATGTGAGCCGCGGTGGACTTAAATTAGAAAAAGCCCTTAAAGTATTTGATGCAACCGTTCAGGATAAAACGGTCTTAGACATTGGATCATCAACCGGTGGCTTTACCGATGTTGCTTTACAAAATGGCGCAAAATTAAGTTATGCGTTAGATGTTGGTACCAATCAATTAGTTTGGAAATTACGACAAGATCCAAGAGTTGTTGTGATGGAAAATACTAACTTCAGATATAGTAAAAAAGAAGATTTTGAATTTGGACAACCCAATTTTGCAACAATAGATGTATCGTTTATTTCATTACATCTTATTTTACCTGCATTAAAGAAAATTATTACTGAAAATGGGGATGTTGTGGCATTAATAAAACCCCAATTTGAAGCAGGAAAAGAAAATGTTGGAAAACATGGTATTGTACGAGATGAAAAGATTCATCGTCAAGTGCTCGAAGACATTGTTCAATTTTCTATTTCCACTGGATTTAATGTTGCGGATTTAAGCTACTCACCAATTAAGGGTGGCGAAGGTAATATTGAATTTTTAATTCATTTAAAGTCTGCGATAAATGAAATTGGCGAGATTTCGGATAAGGTTAGTATCGATGGCGTATTAACTGCTGCATACGATAACCTGAATGCCGTTAAATAAGGATTTAAAGTGAAGTTCTTTAATAATAATTGAAATTACGTTATACTAACTCTATGGGTGGTAGAGGTTATCGGGTGAGGGGGACTTTAATGAAAAAGCAAGAACGGCAACGTTATGTTCGTGAATTATTGAAGAACAATAATATTGATAAGCAGGAAGATTTTGTGAGTTTGCTTAAAAAACAAGGGATTACAGTCACACAAGCAACTATTTCTAGAGATATTAAAGAAATGCAATTAATTAAAGTGCCATCTGCTGATGGAACTTACAGTTATAATTTACCTGTTCAAAAAAAATTGAATACAGAAAAAAAATTAACTAAAACGTTAAAAGATGCTTTTATATCAACTGATGTTCAAAATGAAATGTGTCTCGTTAAGGTGACGCCAGGAAGTGGTCCAGCAATCGTATCTTTAATTGAACAAATGAATTATTCATTTGTTTTTGGTACTTTAGGCGGAGATGGATCAGCTCTAATTATCTGTCACTCGAACAAAGATGCGTTAAAGTTAAGTAAAATTTTAAATGAGATTGTAACTGAATAGATAGAAATAAAATCTGTGACATTTGTTTCAGATTTTTTCTATTAAAGGGGTGAAAAAAATGTTACAAGAATTGACAATAAAAGATTTTGCCATTATTGATTCTTTGAATATCGATTTCATGGCTAATATGACAGTTTTAACAGGTGAAACTGGTGCGGGTAAATCCATTATCATTGATGCTTTGGGCCTCTTATCAGGTGGTAGAGGGTCCCAAGAATTTATTAGAAAAGATGCAAAAAAAATGGTGCTACAAGGACTCTTTATGCCAACTGAAAACTCAAATACGTTAACGAAGTTGGACCAATTAGGTATTGGCCATGATGATAACTCTGTGATTTTACAACGTGAAATACATAGATCTGGTAAAAATATTTGTCGCATAAACGGTATGTTGGTTAACACGAGTACACTAAAATCAATTGGTGAAACGTTAGTTGATATTCATGGCCAAAATGAACATCAAGAATTAATGCAACAGGATAAGCATTTGGGCATGTTAGATGAATATATTAAAAATGATATTCAAACACTGAAGCATAGTTATCAAGAAGCATTTGAATACTATCAAAACCTAAATAAGTTACAAATAAAAAGACAAACAAATCAAAACGAATGGGCACAACGATTAGATATGTTACATTTTCAAAAAGATGAAATTGAAAGTGCAGATTTAATTGAAAATGAAGAAGACATATTAAGCGCTGAAAAAGAACGTCTAGAAAATTTTCAAACTATTAATCAGTCACTGGATGCAAGTTACCAAGCGTTATCGGGTGATGATGAAAATACAGTTGACCATGTTGGTGTTGCAATGTCTAACATGCTAAAAATTGATAATTTAGATAGTGAATATAAAGACTTAGCAGAACGGTTGTCGTCAGCCTATTATATGCTGCAGGATGCATCTAGTGACCTATTGCGTCAGTTAGACTCCCTGGAATGGGATGAGCAACGATTAAATGAGATTGAAAATAGGCTTGAATTAATTGTACAATTAAAACACAAATATGGTGATTCTGTTGAAAAAATATTAGCTTATTTGAGTCTTATATCTGAAGAATTAATTGAAATGGAAGCAACTGAAGGTAATGCAGATGATTTAGATAATCAAGTTAATTTAGCTAGAAAAGAAGCCCATAAATTGGCTGATAAATTAACTAATGTTCGAAAAAAAGCAGCCATCATTCTACAAAAAGAAGTGCATAAACAGTTAAGTGAGTTGTATATGGACAAAGCCGTTTTTGAAGTTAAATTTGATTCACTCAATCAGTTAAATAGTACCGGACAAGATAAAGTTGAATTTTATATTCAAACAAATGTTGGGGAAACAATGGGGCCATTAGCTAAGATTGCTTCTGGTGGTGAACTTTCTCGAATGATGTTAGCGTTAAAGACAATTTTTTCTAGGACGCAAGGTGTCACAAGTATTATATTTGATGAAGTTGATACAGGAGTTAGTGGACGTGTTGCCCAGGCAATTGCTGAAAAAATTAATCAAATTGCCCAACAATCACAAGTTCTATGTATCACACATTTGCCACAGGTTGCTGCAATTAGCGAGCACCATTACTTTATAGCTAAAGAAGTGATTTGTGAACGTACAGAAACATCTATTAAATTGTTATCTAAGGAAGATCGTATTCAAGAAATTGCTCGAATGCTTGCCGGTTCTGAGATTACACCTTTAACTGTTAAACATGCTGAAGAATTACTAAATACGGCACAAAAAAAATAATTAAAACCAAGGTACTACTATGAATAGATGATTGGTTAGTTATAAAAAAGGAGAGTACTAATATGCTTAAGTTTGATAAAATATCAAAAATTTATAAAGGTAATAAAGCTGTAGATAATTTTAATTTGGAAGTTCAAGATGGTGAATTCATTTGTTTCATCGGAACATCTGGTTCAGGTAAAACAACTACTATGAGAATGATTAACCGTATGTTGACACAAACAGAAGGTACAATCACTATTGATGGTAAAGATATAGCCAAAATGGATCCCGTTAAATTACGTCGTAAAATCGGATATGTTATTCAAAATATTGGTTTAATGCCACATATGACTATTCGTGAAAATATTACATTAGTACCAAAATTATTAAAATGGCCTGAAGAAAAAAGAGATGAACGCGCTAAAGAAATGATTAAATTAGTTGAACTACCAGAATCATATTTAGACCGTTACCCATCTGAACTTTCTGGTGGGCAACAACAAAGAATCGGAGTTGTCAGAGCTTTAGCTGCTGATCAAGATATTATCTTGATGGATGAACCTTTTGGTGCGCTTGATCCTATTACTAGAGAAGCTTTACAAGATTTAGTTAAAGATTTACAAGAACGTTTAGGTAAGACATTCGTTTTTGTTACTCATGATATGGATGAAGCTTTAAAATTAGCAACACGAATTGTTGTTATGTCTGAAGGAAAGATTGTTCAAGCAGATACACCCGATAATATTTTGAAAAATCCAGCAAATAAATTTGTTGAAAACTTGATTGGTCAAGATAGACTTATCCAAGCTCGTCCAAGTATTACAACTGTTGGTCAAGTTATGTTAGCTAACCCAGTTTCAATTACACCAGGTAAGTCATTAGTAACAGCTATTCGTTTAATGCATGATCGTCGAGTTGATACGTTGTTAGTTACTGATGATGCTGGTATTTTAAAGGGTTATATTGATATTGAAAGCTTAGATTATAGTTTCAATACATCAAGTAGTGTCAGCGATATTATGAACAAAGATATTTTCTATGTTAAAGAAGATTCATTAGTTCGTGATACTGTTGAACGTATTTTAAAACGTGGATTTAAAAATGTACCTGTTATTAATAAAGATGGTATATTAGTCGGAATTGTAACCCGCGCTACCCTAGTTGATATTGTTTATGATGCACTTTGGGGTGATGAAAATAGTGCTTCTCATGAAGAAGTAACTAAAATAATGACGTCAGACTCAGGTACAGATACCGATGAAACTAGCCCAAGTTCAACGAAGGAGGGTTAATAATGACTTCATTTTTACAAGAATATGGGGCAATGATTGTCTCAAAATTATGGGAACATATTGAAATTTCAGGAATGGCATTATTTTTTGGAGTAGCAATAGCTGTTCCTTTAGGAATTTTACTAACAAGATTACCTAAGACAGCCAATATTGTAATTGCAATTGCTAGTATGTTGCAAACAATTCCTGCTTTAGCTTTACTAGCCATGATGATTCCTTTATTTGGGATTGGTAAGTTACCAGCTGTTGTAGCATTATTTATCTATTCGTTGTTACCAATATTAAGAAATACGTATATTGGTATTAAAGAAGTGGATCCAGTGTTAAAAGACGCTGCTAAAGGGATGGGTATGACTAATTTGCAGTCGATTCTGCAAGTTGAATTAGTTATGGCATCTCAGGTTATTATGTCTGGAATTCGTTTAGCTGCAACTTATGTAATTGCTTGGGCAACATTAGCTTCATATATTGGTGCTGGTGGCTTAGGGGATATGATTTTTAATGGATTAAATTTGTATCAACCAAAATTAATTTTAGGCGGTACAATTCCAGTTATCTTATTAGCCTTACTAGTTGATTTTATACTTGGACAGGTTGAAAAAAAGGTAGCACCAAAAACAACAAGAAATTAAGGAGGCTTTAACATGAAAATTACGATGAAAAAAATACTTGTTAGCTTAAGCCTTCTGTTTGCCGGTGTGAGTCTATCAAGTTGTGGGTTTCCTGGTTTAACAGGTGGCTCTGAATCGACAATTAAAATTGTCGCACAATCAACGACGGAATCTCAAATTATTGGATCAATGCTACAACAATTGATTGAACATGAATCAGATAATCAAGTAGAACTGATAAATAATTTAGGTTCTGGTACATTAAGTTTTAATGCACTCAAAAACGGTGATGCAGATATATCATCTGCTAGATATACAGGAACTGACTTAAGTGCGGTATTAAATAAACCAGTAGAAAAAGATACCGTTAAAGCTAATAAAATAGTTAAAGATGGATTCGAAAATAGATTCCAAATGAAATGGTTTGATAGTTTAGGTTTTGCTGATACTTATGCATTTATGGTTACAAAAGAGACAGCTAAAAAGTACAATTTAAACACAGTATCTGATTTAAGAAAAATTGAATCTAAATTAACAGTCGGTGTTGATGCCAACTGGATTAGCCGTGTAGGTGATGGTTACGATGGTTTCCAAAAAGAATATAATATTAAATTTGGTAACATTTATCCTATGCAGATTGGATTAGTCTATAGCGCTTTGGCAAAGGGTAAAATGGATGTTGTTCTTGGATATTCAACTGATGGCCGAATTAAGAGTTATGATCTGAAAATTTTGAAGGATGATCGTCACTTCTTCCCACCATATTCAGCAAGCCTTGTTGCAAATGATTCTATCTTGAAGGAACATCCTGAATTAACACCGCTTATTGATCGACTTAAAAACAAAATTAATTTATCAACAATGCAATCATTAAATTACAAAGTTGATAATGATTTTTACGAACCAGCAGTAGTTGCAAAACAATTCTTAGAAGAACATCATTACTTCGAAAAGGCGGGTGATTAATATGAATACTTTTGATCAATTGATGTCTTATTTTAGTAATAATGGGTTATATGTTTTACAAGAATTTACAAGACATTTTTTAATTTCAATATATGGTGTGATAATTGCTGCAATTATTGGGATTCCAATCGGAATTTTTATCTCAAAACATCATAGATTGAGCGATGTAGCAATAGGTGCTGCTAATGTTATTCAAACTGTACCATCATTAGCAATGTTATCTATTATTATGTTGGGACTAGGTTTAGGTGTTAATACAGTTATTGTAACTGTTGCACTTTACTCACTATTACCTATTTTAAAAAATACGTATTCAGGGATGATTAATGTTGATCCTGGCGTTCTTGATTCTGGTAAAGGGATGGGAATGACGAGACTTCAAATCCTTTATATGATTGAGTTACCGTTATCATTATCAGTTATCATGGCCGGAATTAGAAATGCATTAGTTGTTGCAATTGGTATTACAGCAATTGGTTCATTTATTGGTGCAGGTGGACTTGGAGATATTATTATCCGAGGAACAAATGCAACTGATGGAGCAGCTATTATTTTAGCTGGTGCATTGCCAACAGCTCTAATGGCCGTTATTGCTGATGCAATTTTGGCACTTATTCAAAGAAAATTTGATCCAACAACAATTAAACGTAAATAAAAAAATGGTCATTTTCTAGTTGTTATAGAAAGTGACCATTTTTATATTGAATCGATTAAAGCGATATAACGGAGTTGATTATCAGTAAGAAGGTAAGTGATATTCGTATATTGCGTTTTAAATATTAATTGATTAGAACCAGAACGTCGGTGTAAGGTACCACGAAGTTCTTGGAATTCTTTTTGAAATCCAGTTGGATTTAATTGTAAAATAATTGTTTTTTTCATTTTTAAAACTTTTTCTGTAAAGAGTGCTAATTGAAATTGAGGCATTTGTGGTCTTAAAATAAAGTCATCTAAATCAAAAATTTTATGATATGAATATTGTAGTGTTGAGCCAATAGTTTGAATTGTTGTTTGTTGTTTATTTTGCATAATAAAGTTCCTCCCCGAACGTTTGTTTGTATTTTCATTATACGAACAAACGTTCGGTAAAGCAAGTGTTAATTTATAATATATTTAAAAGATGACAACAGCGCATAAAAAGCTTGAATAATAGCCGTAAAAAGTGCATACTATTTATTAATACTTATCTTAGAGGAGTTTACAAATTTAATGGCTAATCGTGGAATGTTGATCGTACTATCTGGTCCATCAGGGGTCGGTAAAGGAACCGTAAGAAAAGCAATTTTTGACCAAGCTGACAATAAGTTTCTTTATTCAATTTCAATGACCACTCGTAAAATGCGAGAAGGCGAAGTTGATGGTGTTGACTATCATTTTGTATCAAAAGAAGAATTTGAGAATGAAATTTCAACGGGCGGTATGTTAGAATACGCCAAGTATGTTGACAATTACTATGGAACACCGTTAAAATATGTAAATAAGATGCTTGACGCTGGTCAAGATGTCTTTCTTGAAATTGAAGTACAAGGTGCTATGCAAGTTCGAGAAAAAATTTCTGATGGTTTATTTATTTTCTTAACGCCACCTGATTTGATGGAATTAAGACAAAGAATTACAGGACGTGGAACGGATGATTCTGC
Source organism: Dellaglioa sp. CoH-56-MRSF-12 (assembly GCF_056782075.1). The sequence goes on along the minus strand of NZ_JBXAYD010000002.1, from coordinate 227,210 downwards.
AACTATTGATAAACGAATGACAAAAGCCATTGGTGAGATTGATATGATGCAGAATTACGATTACGCGGTTGTTAATGATGAAATAAATGATGCTGTTGAAAAAATTCAAACGATTATTAAAGCTGAACGTTGGCGTGTAAAACGATTTTTACCTGACTATAGAAAACAATTAGGAGATGTATTTAAATGATTTTATATCCTTCAGTAGATGACTTATTGAAACAAGTAGATTCAAGATACTCATTAATTATGTTAGCAAGTAAACGTGCCCATGAATTAGATGCTGGCGCTCTACCAATGCTTTCTAATTACAAATCAAAAAAGAATGTTGGACGTGCTTTGGAAGAAGTTGTTACTGGTGATTTAATTATTGATCCAGTTGAAAAAGAAGATATTCGTTAATCTGATTAAATGAAAAGGAGTTAAGACAAGCTAATTGTCCTAACTCCTATTTTATTTCTTAGAAAATTGATACAATAGAGAATAGAATAAATTCGGTATGGGGGCGACATGAAATGACACTTGAAAATAAAAAAATCGGTCTTGTTGTAACAGGTGGTATTGCAGCGTATAAAAGTTTGGGATTAGTCCGAGCACTAATTAAACAAGGTGCTAGCGTTCGAGTTGCGATGACCAAAGCTGCAACTGAATTTGTAACACCCTTGAGTTTTGAAACGTTGAGTAAAAATAGGGTGTTAACTGATTTATTTTCAGGAAAAGAGTCTGAGCATGTTGCACATATTGAATTTGCAGACTGGGCAGAATTAATGGTTATTGCACCAGCGACAGCAAACATTATCGCAAAAATGGCCAATGGTATCGCAGATGATTTTGTTTCAACCACTTTATTAGCAACTGAGGCACAAAAAATTGTTGTGCCCGCAATGAATGAACATATGCTAATGAATTCTGCTACACAACGTAATCTTAAATTTTTAGGACGAAATAACATTCAGATTATTGAACCAGAAATAGGCTTTTTAGCAGAAGGTTATTCAGGTAAGGGACGTTTTCCCGAATTAAATGTGATAATGTCAGTTATTCAAACTTCCTTTGAGGATAGTGACAAACCATTAGAAGGTAAAAATGTCTTAGTGACAGCTGGTGGTACACGAGAACGAATCGATCCAGTTCGTTTTATCGCTAATGATTCTTCTGGTAAAATGGGTTTCGCAATTGCGATTGAAGCGCAAAAGTTAGGTGCTAATGTCACCTTAATTAGCGGAATAAGCCAGTTGCCAGACCCAATTGGCGTGACAACAATTAGAGTTACAACTGCGTTAGAGTTATCTGAAGCTATCAATAAGCGATTTGATGACCAAAATATTTTGATAATGGCAGCAGCTGTTTCAGATTATCGTGTACAAAATGTTGCAGATCAGAAAATAAAAAAAGCTGAATCTACTTTAACGTTAATATTAGAAAAAAATCCAGATATTTTAAAACATTTGGGCCAAATTAAGCAAAATCAGTATTTAGTCGGATTTGCTGCGGAAACCCAAAACGGACTAGAAAATGCACAAGAAAAATTAGAAAAGAAAAATTTAGATTTATTGGTTTTAAATGATGTCTCAAATTCTGCCATTGGATTTAATAGCAATGATAATGAGGTAACACTGCTTAGACCAAACAGAAAAAATGATTTCATAAAGCAAACAAGTAAAAAGCAAATTGCTAAGGAATTATTAGCTACTATTATAAGCGATGTAGTAAAATAAGCAGTTAATTAAATGAAAGGAGGTTTCAGTATGTCACAATATGCAAAAATTATCGTTGATGTTCCTACGATGCAAACGGACCAGCCATATACGTATTCAATCCCAGCAGTATTAACAAATCAGATTGAGATTGGCATGCGGGTTATTGTACCATTTGGGAATGGTAAACGATTGGTTCAAGGATTTGTAATTGATCTTTTTGATAAGAATGAGTTCGATGGTCATGTAAAAGATATTCAATCAGTCGTTGATTTAAGACCTGTTGTGAATACTGAATTATTAGACTTATCTGAGTGGATAGCTAATGAAACCTTTTCCTTCCGTATAACTGCCTTACAAATGGTTTTACCGAGTGTCATGCGTGCAACCTATAAAAAGCGAGTTCGTTTAATTGACGAAATTGATGAAGATTTACAAGATAAATTATTTCAAGGTCAAGATTCTATTGAATTTGATCCAGAACATATGGATGCTCAAATAATTAAAGAATTATTACAACTTACCAAGGCTGAAAAGGCTGAGATGATTTATGAAGTTGGCAATAAAGCTAAAGTTAAAATGCAAATATCAATCCAACCAAAACTTGGATTCGAAGCATATGAAAATATTCGAAGTGGTTTACGTAAAAATGCTAAACAACAGCACTTATTGATTGACTATCTACAATCACTCACTGAAGATAGCTTGATTCCTCAGAAACAAGTTGTTGAGGAAATAGGCGTGACACCTGCAACAATTACAGCTGGAGCAAAAAATGGTTGGCTTGAAAAAGTTGAGACTGAGGTATATCGGGACCCATATAAAGACACAATTATTGAGCCAACCAATATGCAAGAATTAACCTCAGATCAAGAGGTTGCGGTGCTAGCTGTCGATGAGGCTATTAAAAGTGGAACTAATACAACATTTTTACTTCAAGGTGTGACGGGGAGTGGGAAAACAGAAGTTTATTTGCAGACAATCGCAAAAGCGCTAGAACTTAGAAAAACAGCTTTGATGCTTGTACCAGAAATAGCTTTGACACCCCAAATGGTTAAGCGAGTTAAATCACGATTTGGTAATCTAGTTGCGGTCCTGCATAGCGGTTTGTCTGACGGTGAGCGTTATGATGAATGGCGCCGGATTGAGCGTAAAGAAGCGCAAGTAGTTGTCGGTGCACGTTCAGCCGTTTTTGCACCATTAGATAATATTGGCGTTATTATTGTTGATGAAGAGCATGAATCGAGCTATAAACAAGATGAAACACCAAGGTATCATGCAAGGGATGTTGTTCTTTGGAGAAGTAAAAGACATCAGTGTCCTGTCATATTGGGTAGTGCAACACCATCCCTCGAATCTCGTGCTAGAGCTCAAAAAGGCGTGTATGAGTGGTTACAATTACCTCAACGTATAAATGGTCATCCCATGCCAGAAGTTACGCTAATTGATATGAGAGAAGAAATGAAAAAGACTGGTGAGAGTAATTTTTCTGAGCCACTTAGACATGAAATTACTAAGCGCCTTGAGAAAAATGAACAGACTGTTTTAATGTTAAATCGTCGTGGGTTTTCATCTTTCGTAATGTGCCGAGATTGTGGATTCGTGCTACCTTGTCCTAACTGTGATACTTCTTTAACATTGCATATGGATACTCATACAATGAAATGTCATTATTGTGGACATGAAGAAGGTATTCCTAAAACTTGTCCTAACTGTCATAGTCGAAAAATTAGATATTATGGTACAGGTACGCAAAAAGTTGAAGAAGAACTTAAAACGTTATATCCAGAGGCTAAAATTTTACGAATGGACGTTGATACGACACGTAAAAAAGGCGCACACGAAAAAATCCTAGCTAAATTTGGCGCAAAAGAAGCTGATATTTTATTGGGTACACAAATGATTGCGAAAGGGTTAGACTTTCCTGATGTGACGTTAGTTGGCGTTCTTAATGCAGATACAGCACTTAGTTTGCCTGATTTTAGATCAAGTGAAAGAACGTTCCAATTATTAACCCAAGTGAGCGGTCGAGCTGGTCGAGCTGAAAAAGAAGGACATGTTATTATCCAAACTTTTAATCCAGATCACTACGCGATTCAATATGCGAAGCATCATGACTATGAATCATTTTATAAAAAAGAAATGTCAGTTCGACATATGGAAAATTATCCACCATATTATTATACAATTCAGCTCACTGCTAGTTATACGGATGAGGCTGGAGCAGCGAAAAAAATGTTAGAAGCAGTTCAATTTTTAAAACCAGTGTTATCAAAGAATGCGATTATTCTTGGACCAACACCAAAATCAATTATGCGTGTTAATAATCGTTTTTATTATCAAGTGGTTATTAAGTATAAATCAGAAGGTCAATTAAAAGAACGACTAAGAGAGTTAATGACTAAATCTCAAGCCGAAGTTCGAAAAGGTTTAAAATTAACGATTGATTCTGAACCAGTAAACTTTATTTAAATTAAGGAGATATTATGACGTCAATTGTATTTATGGGAACACCAGAATTTTCAGCTCCAATTTTAGAAAGTTTAATTGAAAACGGCTATGACGTGAAAGCTGTTATGACACAACCAGATCGAATGGTTGGGCGAAAACGTATTTTAACGCAATCACCAGTAAAACAAGTTGCAGTAAAACATGGTATTGAGGTATTACAACCAGAAAAATTAAGTGGCAGCGATGAAATGGCCAAAGTAATTGCAATGGCACCCGATTTTTTGGTAACTGCAGCATTTGGACAATTTTTACCAACAAAATTATTAGAATCTGCTAAAATTGGTGCAATAAACGTCCATGGTTCACTATTACCTAAATATCGTGGTGGCGCACCAATTCAATATGCTATTATGAATGGTGAACAAGAAACAGGTATTACCATTATTTATATGGTTAAAAAAATGGATGCTGGAAATATTATTAGCCGTCGTGCAATTAAAATTGAAAATAATGATGATACTGGTTCAATGTTTGAAAAATTAAGTTTATTAGGTAAGGAACTATTACTTGAAACATTACCAAAACTAATTGATGGTACAAGTGAATCAACACCACAAAATGAAGATAAAGTAACCTTTTCACCTACCATTAAACCAGAAGAAGAAGCCCTTGATTTTTCAAAAACGGCTAATGAAATAGACTGGAAAATTCGTAGCTTAAGACCGGTACCTGGTGCATATACGATTTTAAAGGGTAAGAGAACTAAAATATGGGATATAACTGTACTAGATAAAAAAACTATTTTATCTGCTGGAAAAGTAGTTGAAGTAGCTAAAAAATCACTTGAAATTGCTTGTGGTGATGGGACCGTATTAGCTATTAATTCGCTTCAACCAGATGGTAAATCAAAACAAACCATTGTCGACTACCTAAACGGTAGTGGGCAAGGAATAAAAGAAGGACAACAGGTGATTGATGTATGACAACTGATTTAAAAACGACACCCCGATTCTTAGCAGTTGATCTTTTAACAAGAGTTGCTAAACAAGGGACGTATTCAAATATTGCGTTGAACCAAGTGATTAAGAATAATCATATGGAAGTTCGGGATGCTCATTTATTAACACAACTAGTTTACGGTGTTATCCAAAGACGTCTCACTTTAGAATATTGGTTGGCACCATTTGTTAAAAATCCTAGCAAAATGGATAATTGGGTTCAAGAATTACTATTGAGTGCCATTTATCAGATGCATTATCTTGATAAAATTCCAACTCGCGCAATTTTTAATGAATCAATTGAAATTGCAAAACGAAAAGGCCATGCAGGTACGCGTAAATTTGTTACTGGTGTTTTACATGCAATTGAGCGTGAAGGTATCCGTCCTGTTTCTGAAATTAAAGATGATATTGAACGTTTGAGTATTGAAAGTAGTACACCAGTTTGGTTGGTAAACGAATTAATTAAACAAGTAGGCTTAGAAAAAGCGACACATTTGTTGGCTTCAATCAATGAAGCACCTGATCAATCTGTTAGAGTAAATACAGCTAAAGCAACTGTCGAAGAAGTCATTGAAAAAATGGAAAATGAAGGCTTTGAGGTGAAACGTAGTCAAGTTTCACCAGTTGGGTTATTAGTGACTAATGGATTTGCTCCTGATAGTGGCGTTTATCACGATGGGTTAATTACGATTCAAGATGAAAGTGCAATGTTAGTTGCTGACGCAATGAATATTCAACCAGGTGATAAAGTTTTAGATGCATGTGCCGCACCAGGTGGAAAAACAACCCATATTGCATCATTCCTAGATGAAACTTTATTTGGTGAAGTTGTAGGGTTAGATATTCATGCACACAAAGTTAAATTAATCGGTGATAATGCTAAACGTTTAGGTTTATCTAGTGTTGTTGAGGAGATGGTATTAGATGCACGTTTAATTTCAGAAGAATTTGATAATGAATATTTTGATTCAATTCTTGTTGATGCACCTTGTTCTGGAATTGGATTATTACGTCGTAAACCAGAAATTAAATATGAAAAAACATTAGCTGATTCAAATAATTTACAAAAAATTCAATTAGCTATTTTAGACAAAGTGGCACCAACTTTGAAAAAAGGTGGTCGCTTAACTTATAGTACATGTACTATTTTAGATATTGAAAATAAGGATGTTGTTAACCAGTTTGTTGAAACTCATCCTGAATTTAAAGTGATTGAAACGCCAACTGCTTTGGCATTAAAAGAAAATAGAGACGATAAAGAATTAACTATTTATCCGGATGATTATCATTCAGATGGATTTTTCATTACATGTTTAGAAAAACAACTTTAGACTCGAGGTGTAAGAATGAAAGTTGCCTATCAAACAGATGTAGGTAGTGTCAGAGAAAATAATGAAGATTACGTCGGTGTCTTTCACAATAAAAGTGGTATTTCTTTTGTGATGGTTGCAGATGGTATCGGTGGTCATTTGGGCGGAGATGTTGCTTCAGAAATGGCCGTTTCACACATGGGATTTCGATTTGAAGGAACTAATTTTAGCCAGCCCAGTGATGCAATTAAATGGATAACCAAAGAAGTAGAGATGGAAAATAAACAAATTATTGAAAAGTCTAATCAATATGAAGATCTTTCAGGTATGGGCACAACAATGGTATGTGCCATATTCTTTGAAGAAAAATATATTGTTGCCAATATTGGTGATAGCCGAGGATACTTATTACGTGACAAAGAACTTTATCAATTAACTGAAGATCATTCAGTAGTGAATGAATTAATTAAGCGTGGCGAACTAACCGTAGAAGATGCTAAAAATTATCCGCAAAAGAATATGATTACAAGAAGTTTAGGTATCTCGTCAGATGCTGATGCTGATATTGCGGTTAATGATTCTGAGTCGGGTGATTTATTATTATTATGCACAGATGGCTTAACTAATATGGTCTCTGATGATGAAATCAAGACGGTCTTAAAAAATACTACAACTGTTGAAGAAAAAGGCTCGGAATTAATTAGATTGGCCAATAAGGCAGGCGGATTAGATAACATTACCGCACTCCTGGTTAGCAATGATCGGGGGATAGTGTAATGAAACCTGATACAATTTTTAATGAACGTTATAAAATAATAAATTCATTAGGCGAAGGTGGCATGGCAAATGTCTATCTTGCGACTGATTTAATTTTGGATCGACCAGTAGCTGTTAAAGTATTGCGAGTCGATTTAAGGGATGATCAAGATACTGTTAGACGTTTTAAACGTGAGGCATTGGCAACAACTGAATTGGTTCATCCAAATATTGTGAATGTTTATGATGTCGGTGAAGTAGACGGACTGCAATTTATGGTCATGGAATATGTGCCGGGACATGATTTAAAAACATATATAGCAAAAAGGTTCCCAATTCCATATCAAGTTGTGATTGATATTATGACTCAAATTTTATCAGCTGTAGAAGTAGCACATGATCACAGTATTATTCATCGTGATTTAAAACCACAAAATATTTTAATAGATGCAGATGGTAATGCTAAAATTACAGATTTTGGTATTGCTGTGGCATTGGCTGATCATTCGTTAACACAAACTAATACTTTATTGGGTTCTGTTCATTATCTTTCGCCAGAACAGGCTAGAGGTAGCATGGCAACAAAACAATCTGATATCTATTCGCTTGGTATTATTTTGTATGAAATGTTAACTGGGCGAGTTCCTTTTGAAGGTGAAACAGCTGTTTCAATTGCCCTAAAACATTTTCAAAGTGATGTGCCATCTGTTCGGGAATTTGATCCTAATATTCCGCAGTCTCTTGAAAATGTTGTTTTACAAGCAACAAGTAAAGTACCGCGAGATAGGTTCCAATCTGCTGGAGAAATGTCAATTGCTTTGCGAGAATCTTTGGCTAAAAAAAATGTGGCAAAGTGGCAGCCTGAAGAGGTTATCAGTGGTGAAACTAAAGTATTGCCGGTATTTGATAAGCAGACTGTAGAAACACTTAGTCCGAATCAGGAACCAGATGTAAAAAAAGATACGAAAAAGAAAATGAGTCGTCGTAAAAAATGGACTATCGGCGCAATCATTTTTGCTTTTGTCGCTCTTATTCTGGGTGGTGCGATTCTTGCAATGAGTTCACCAAAAGAAGTTAAGGTCCCTGATTTAAGCGGAATGACAGTTAGTGAAGCAAAATCAAATTTAGCAGACAAAAATTTGAAACTTGGTAAAATTACTCGAACAAATAGTGAAACCGTTGATAGTGGTAATATCATTAATTCAACACCTAAGAAGAATGAAATAATTCGAGAAAAAAATCAGGTTGATGTAATGGTATCAAAGGGAAAAGCTAAGATAACAATCGAGAATTACGTTGGTAGTAATTATGAGGATGTTAAAACAACGTTAGAAAATGATGGCTTTAAAGTTGAAAAAGAAACGGAAGAGTCAGAATCTGTGACTGAAAATGAAATTATGGCGCAAGATGTCACAGCGGGTGATAAGGTAGTTCCGAGTGATACAGTGATTACATTGACAGTTAGTTCAGGTCCTAAAGTGTATACACTTAGAGATTTAACAGGATATACAAGAAAAAGTGTTCAGGATTATACAAGCGAATTAGGTGGTAATCTGACAATTAGCGAGGCCTACTCAGATTCAGTTGACAAAGGTCAAGTTATTAAACAATCACCAGCAGAAGGAAGCTCTTTTTCTAAAGGTGATCGATTATCAGTTGTTATTTCTAAAGGAAAAAAAGTCACAACTGATGAATTTACCAGGACTATATCTGTTCCATTCAAATCAATTGTGTCAGAAAGTTCAAGTTCAGTTGATGAAGAAAAAGATACGGATGAGGACAAAGACTCGTCGTCAGATGATAGTTCCAGCTCTAGTTCAAGTTCTTCAGAATCAAAAGCAGATGAAAATGCTATTGAAATTTATATTGAAGACAAAACACATAACATTGATGATATTTATGAACGGAAAACAATTACAAAAGATACTGATTTTAAATTATCATTTGTTTTAGATTCTGGAAAAGCAGGAAAATATAAAATTTTGCGTGATGGTGAAGTAATTGCGGAAAATGATAATGTAACTAAAAATTAAATAAAAGATGTGGTAAAATTAGATTAGAGGGTAAACTTCTAATCTATTTTTTAATTAATCATATAAAACGGTTACATGAGTCCAGTTAAAGGAGGTTAATTTATTGGTAACAGGTCAGATTAGACAATCATTAAGTGGCTTTTACGACGTTGATGTCGAAGGCGAAACTTATCGAACAAGGGCTCGAGGTAATTTTAGAAATTCTAACCAGGCACCACTAGTTGGCGATTGGGTTGACTTCAAAGCTGAAAATAAAAAAGAAGGCTATATTCTTAATATTCATGATCGAGAAAACAGCTTAATTCGACCACCAGTAGCTAATATTGATGAAGCAATTGTTGTAACGTCATGTGTTGAACCAGCATTTTCAAGCAATCTATTAGATAGACAATTAATTATGCTAGAATCGCATCATGTTAAGCCAGTCTTATACTTTTCAAAGGGCGATTTAATTCCTGAAGAGAAAGTAGTTGAAATAAGCAGTATTATTGAAGCTTATAGTCAAATCTATCCAACATTTTTTCCATTTGGTAAAAATGAAGATGTTGTGGTTAAAGAATTACAAGATACCTTTCCGGGTAAAATTGCAGTCGTAATGGGTCAGACTGGTGCAGGAAAATCAACATTACTAAATAAAATTATGCCAGAGTTGGAGTTGCAGACGGCTGAGATATCAAAAGCCTTACATCGTGGTAAACATACTACTCGTAAGGTAACATTAATGCCTATTGCAGGTGGGCTAATTGCTGATACACCTGGATTTTCTTCTTTTGATTTATTTGATATGTCAAAAGAAGAGTTACCAAAGTTATTTCCAGAATTAAATGAACTATCTGTTGGCTGTAAATTTAGAGGTTGTTTGCATATTAAGGAGCCTAAATGTGCAGTTAAAGCAGCACTTGAACAAGGTAATTTATTACAGAGTCGGTACAAAAATTATTTACAATTTAATCAATTAATTGTTGATCAAAAACCAAACTATAAGAAATGAGATGACCAAAATGAAATTATCACCTTCTATTTTAAGCGCTAATTTTGCAAACTTGGAAAAGGATATTAAAGTTGTTGATCAAGCTGGTGCAGAATATTTACATATTGATATTATGGATGGCCATTTTGTGCCTAATTTAACTTTTGGTGCAAACGTCGTTGAAGCAATTAGACCATTAACAAAAATGGTTTTGGATTGTCATTTGATGGTAGAAAATCCAGAATCTTATATTGAAGAATTTGCTGCGGCAGGTGCTGATATTATTGGGGTTCATGTTGAATCAACTCCCCATATTTTTGGTGTTATTCAACATATTAAAAAATTAGGTGTGAAAGCTGAAGTGGTTATTAACCCAGGAACATCCCTAGAGACAATTAAACAAATTTTGCCACTTGTTGATCAAGTATTAGTGATGACTGTTAACCCTGGATTTGGGGGACAATCATTTATTCCAGAAATGAAACGTAAAATTGACCAATTAGACCGTATCAAACAAGTTCAAAATTATGATTTTGATATTGAAGTTGATGGTGGTGTTAATGATCAAACGATTAAGGAATGTCTTGATAGTGGTGCAACAGTCGCAGTAGCTGGTTCATACATCTACAATAGTGATAATCCAACTGAACAAATTAATAAGTTAAGAGAAGCAACCAAATGAAACTCAATATCTTAGTCGGTGGACCTAAGGAACAGTGGCCTAAGGAATTAGTGGATGGTAACGTTCGTGGACCGTGGATTGGTGTTGACAGAGGTGCATTGCGATTAATAAAACTAGGTATTACACCTGAGCTATCGATTGGTGATTTCGATTCAATGACTGAAAGTGAATTTAATTTAGTATCTAATCATAGTAAAAAAATTAAAATAGCTAATCCTGAAAAAGATGATACAGATACTGAATTTGCTTTGAGAGAAGCCATATCTGAATTTGAGTTTGATTCAGTGACGATTTATGGCGCTACAGGTGGTCGAATTGATCATTTATTGGCTAATTTGTTTTTTATTTTTAGAGAGCCATTTAATACAATGTTTGAAAAAATTTGTTTAGTTGATAAACAAAATTCAATTCGATTCTTTAAATCTGGTAAGTATCAGTTAATAAAAGAAGATGATAAAAAATATCTTGCATTTATTCCACTGTCACCAGTTAAAAAATTGAGTTTAATAGATGAGAAGTATACATTGAATCAAATTAATTTTGTGAACCCGATTTCATTAGCAAGTAATGAATTTATGGGGGATACAGGTGAGTTTAGTTTTGAATCTGGTATTATTATTGTGATTCAAAGTCGTGATGACGAAAAATAGAGCAAAAAAAAAGACTTAGCATAAATGCTGAGTCTTTTTAAATTGAATTAAACACGGGTAACTTTACCTGACTTTAAAGCGCGAGCAGATACATAAACTCTTTTAGGTTTACCATCAACTAAGATGCGAACTTTTTGTAAATTAGGTTTCCAGCTACGGTTTGTTTGGTTCAATGCATGAGAACGTTTCTTACCGAAAGTAGTCTTACGTCCTGTAATAAAATCTTTTGCCATATTCATATCCTCCTCTGCAATTCACTTAAAAAGCAAAGCTATGCTTACTTACCTAAACAAAAATATCATATTTAGCCATATAATGCAATACTTTTCTTTCAAGTAAATTTGCTTGACAGCTTGAAATTCCCGAAGGTAGGGGAATAGAATTTTCTTAGATGCTATTTTTCTTTTATTCTACCATATCCTATGATAAAATACTCTTATTGATTGTGTGAAAATATAAGGAGGCTATTCTTATGGCTGTTAAGATCAAAACGCAATTCGGTACGATTGATATTGATAATGAAGTTATTGCGACAGTTGTCGGCGGTGCCGCAACTGAAATTTTTGGGATTGTCGGAATGGCAAGTAAAAACCAAATTCGTGACAATGTGAATGAAATTTTAAGAAGAGATAATTATTCTAGAGGTGTTGTTGTTCGCCAGGAAGATAATGGTGTTGCTATTGATGTCTACATTATTGTTGGCTATGGCACAAAAATATCTGAAGTTTGTCGTAATGTTCAAGAAAAAGTGAAGTATAATTTAGAAACAATGCTAGGTGTATCTGCTAATTCAGTTAACGTGTTAGTACAAGGCGTTCGCGTACTAGGCGATTAGTAACTAGCTATTTTAGTAGTGACCAAGGAGGAAAAAGAAGTGACTGTTACGAAAATTACGGACCAAGAATTTAGAAAAATGGTCCAAATTAGCTCACAACGATTGGCTAAAAATGCCGAATTTATTAATTCATTGAATGTATTTCCAGTGCCAGATGGTGATACAGGTACAAATATGAACCTTTCGTTCGCAAGTGGGGCAAAGTATGTTCAAGATTCACCTTCTGAACATGTTGGTGAACTATCTTCGATTTTAGCTAAAGGTTTACTGATGGGTGCTCGAGGCAACTCAGGCGTTATTTTATCACAAATTTTTAGAGGCTTTTATAAACGGATCCAAGCTAAAGAGGTTTTAACTGCTACTGATTTGTCAGATGCTTTGACAGGTGGCGTAGAAGTCGCGTATAAAGCCGTTATGAAACCAACTGAAGGAACTATTTTAACAGTTGCAAGAGAAGCCGCTAAGGCTGCAAATAAAGCTGCCTCTGAGAGCGATGATGTTATCGTCGTTATGGAAGCAACTTATGTAGCTGCTAAAAAAGCATTAGCAACAACACCGGATTTATTACCTGTTTTAAAAGAGGTTGGTGTTGTTGATTCAGGTGGTCAAGGATTAACATTTGTTTATGAAGGTTTCTTTGATGCCTTAACTGGTAAGGAAACAATTAGTGAAGAATACAAACCAAATGAAAAAGAAATGGATGAAATGGTTAATGCCAGTCACCATCAGAGTGTTCAAAGTAAATTAAGTACTGAAGATATTAAATTTGGTTATTGTACAGAAATCATGCTTAAATTGGGTGCTGGTCGTTTAGTTGATCGTAAATTTGATTATGATGAATTTAGAAATCATTTAAGTGAAATTGGTGATTCTCTTCTTGTTGTGGCCGATGATGAAGTTGTTAAAGTTCACGTACATACAGAAAATCCTGGTGAAGTGATGACTTATGGTCAACATTATGGTTCATTAATCAAAGTTAAGGTTGATAATATGCGTCAACAACATGAGACAATTTTGGAAAATGATGAAGAAGAGACTGAAGAAACAAGTGAAACTGCAGTACCTAGCGAAATTGCAGTTATTTCAATTTCATCTGGTTCTGGTGTTGCGACACTTTTCAAAAGTTTAGGCGTTTCTTATATTTTAAGTGGTGGTCAAACAATGAATCCAAGTACGGAAGATATTGTTAAGGCAATTGAAGCAACTAAAGCTAAAAATGTGATTATTTTACCTAATAATAAAAATATTTTCTTAGCTGCTGAACAAGCTGTTGAAGTTTCAACAGTTCCAACAGTTGTTGTACCAAGTCGTACAATCGCTCAAGGAATGACAGCAATGCTTGGTTTTAATATTGATAGTACATTAGAAGAAAACAAAGATGCTATGATTGAAAACTTGGATACAGTAACTTCTGGTCAAGTAACAATTGCAGTTAGAGATACAACAATTGAAGGTATTGAGATTAAAAAAGATAATTATATGGGTATTATTGATGGTAGCATCAAAGTAACCGATAATGATCGTAAAAAAGTTGCAATTGAAATGACTAAAGAAATGTTGGATGAAGACAGCGAAATTATCACAATTATTGTGGGTGAAGACGGTTCTGAGGACGAAGCTAAAGAAATCGAAGAAGCCATTTATGAAATTGATGAAGATTTAGAAGTCGAAATTCACGAAGGAGACCAACCGGTCTATCCATACCTAATTTCAGTTGAATAAATAGTAAAAAGTAAAGGTGGGATGAGACTATGTTCTCTCCTGCTTTTTATATTCCGTAGAAAGTGAGGTATCATAATGTCATCATTGAATGATTCAGTTAGTGTTTTAACTGGTGTTGGGCCTAAAAAATTGACTGCACTTAATCAATTAGGAATTAATACAATCATAGATTTATTAACATTTTATCCGTATCGTTATGACGATTTAAAAGCAAAAAAATTATCTGAAATTACTGATCAAGAAAAAGTAACTCTAAAAGGAATTGTCTCTTCTGAACCAGTTTTAATTCGGTTTGGTCAGAAAAGAAATCTGTTAAACGTTAGATTACTAATTGATAGTGATAATATAACCGTTAGTTTTTTTAATCAGCCTTTTTTGCAAAAACAATTTGAGATTGGTAAAGAAGTAGCTGTGTATGGTAAATGGGATGATAAAAGAAAAAGTTTATCTGGGATGAAGTTATTGACGAAGCAAAATGATGATAGGTTATCAGCGATATATCGTTCTTCCAAAGATATTCATCAATCGGCAATTCGACAGTTAATTACACAAGCATTTGAGCAATATGCGAATCAAATTGATTCAATATTACCAAATGACCTGATTAAAAAGTATCGTTTAATTGATTGTAAGACGATGTTACATGATATTCACTTTCCACAGGATGAAAAAGATTTTCATGATGCCAAACGGACGGCTATTTTTGAAGAGTTCTTTTTATTTCAATTGAAATTACAGTATATTAAAAGAAATGATACTAAAAATGATGGTATTAAAATTAACTATCAAAATAATGAATTGAAAAAATTCATTCAGACGTTACCATTTGAATTAACGGCAGCTCAAAAAAGAGTCGTTAATGAAATTTGTTCAGACATGAAACAACCAATCCATATGAATCGATTACTTCAAGGTGATGTTGGATCAGGTAAAACAATTGTTGCAGCAATTGTGATGTACGCGGCTATTACGGCGGGCTATCAAGCCGTTTTAATGGCGCCAACAGAAATATTAGCTGAACAACATGCCAATAACATGGCTACCTTATTCGCAGATTTCCCAGTTAATGTTGCACTTTTAACTGGGTCAATGAAAGTTAAAGCTAGACGTGAACTATTAGCACATCTTGAATCAGGTGAGGTTAATTTAATTATTGGAACACATGCGATTATTCAACCTGATGTGTCATTCAGTCGCGTTGGATTAGTTATTACTGATGAGCAACACCGATTTGGTGTGAATCAACGTCGCATTTTAAGAGAGAAGGGGGCTGAACCGGACGTTTTAGCAATGACGGCCACGCCAATCCCTAGGACGCTAGCAATCACTGCTTATGGCGAAATGGATGTTTCTACGATTAATGAACTACCTGCAGGACGCCAACCTATTTCGACATCTTGGTTAAAGAGTTCTCAAGTAGGTAAAGGAATCGATCTCATTAAAGAACAGTTGATTCAAGGCTCACAAGCTTATATTATTACACCACTAATTGATGAATCTGAAACACTAGATTTAAAAAATGCATTAGCTTTATACGAAAATATGAAAGAAATATTTGAGCCAAAATATAAAGTTGGATTACTGCATGGCAAAATGAAGAATGATGAAAAGGATCAGATTATGGCCGATTTTAAGGCCAATAAATATCAAATATTGGTTTCAACAACGGTTATCGAAGTCGGCGTTGATGTACCTAATGCTACTGTGATGATGATTCATAATGCTGAACGGTTTGGGTTAGCGCAATTACATCAATTACGAGGTCGGGTTGGCCGTGGTAAGAAAGCATCTTATTGTATTTTAATTGCTGATCCTAAAAATGATTTTGGAAGACAGCGCATGCAAATTATGACAGAGACAACAGACGGTTTCGTCATTTCGCAAAAAGATTTAGAGTTGCGAGGTGCTGGCGATGTATTAGGCCGTAAGCAATCTGGAATACCTGATTTTAAAATCGGTGATCCCATAGGTGATATCAATGCATTACAAGTGGCCCAACAAGAAGCGCACGAAATAGTTTTTAGAGATGACTTTGAAAGTAATCCTGAATTTAAACCACTAAACGATTATTTAAAAAACCATCAAAATACAGATTTAAAATTCGATTAAATAAGTTAGGAGAATATAATTATGAAGTTAGCAGTTGATGCAATGGGCGGCGATTTTGCACCGCAATCAATCGTCGAGGGCGTTGAACGTGCTAGAGACGAAGATAGCACCATTCAATTTACGTTGTACGGAGATGAAAAAAGAATTCGTGAATTCTTAAAAGATGATAAAAATATCACAATTGTTCACACGGATGAGGAAATTGATGGGAATGATGAACCAGTTAAGGCAATTCGTTCAAAGAAAAAAGCATCAATGGTCTTAGCAGCTCAATCTGTTAAAGATGGTGAGAATGATGCCGTATTTTCATGCGGTAATACAGGGGCACTACTTGCTGCTGGTTTGTTTATAATTGGCCGTATTAAGGGTATTCCACGACCTGGTTTATTAGCAACATTGCCAGTTATTTCTAGTGATAATACTGTAAATTTATTAGATGCTGGAGCCAATGCGGATAGTAAACCTGAACACTTGCATCAATATGCTGTCTTAGGTAACTATTACGCTAAAAATGTTCGCCATATTAGTAATCCTAAAATTGGTTTATTAAATAATGGGACAGAACCACATAAAGGCAACAAAGTGACGCAAGAAGCGTACCAATTATTACAAAACGATACCGAATTAAATTTTGTGGGTAATATTGAATCTAATGATTTGCTTTCTGGTAAAGCTGATATTGTTGTTTCTGACGGATTTACAGGTAATGCTGTTTTAAAATCCGTTGAAGGGACAGCTTTAGGAATGTTTTCATTACTCAGAAGTGCCATTATGAGTGGTGGCTTGCGTGCTAAAATTGGTGCACTTTTACTGAAACCAAGTTTAAAACAATTGAAGAATAAAATGGATTCACCTAAGTATGGCGGTGCGGTTTTACTAGGTATTAAAGCACCAGTTGTAAAATCACATGGATCAAGTAAGGCTGAAGTTGTTTATTACACAATTAACCAAATCAATGATATGGTTAATACAGATGTAGTACCTAATATTGTTAACTATTTTGAAAAGGAAACTAGTGAAAATAAAATTAACTAGACATTTCTCTGAAAAATGGTTAAAATTACGTCATGATTCAAAAGGAGGCTATTGGAATGACAGAAGAAGAAATTTTTGGAAAAATTGTTAAAATTATAGACGAACATTTTGATTTGCCAGTAGAAAAAATTACGAATGACTTAGATTTTAAAAAGGATTTAGATGCAGATTCAATTGATGTTGTTGAGTTCGTTTTAGAACTTGAAGATACATTTGGTGCAGAAATTTCTGATGAAGATGCAGAAAGTTTAACAACTGTCGGAGACGTTGTCACTTTTATTAAAGCTAACCAAAAATAATAATTCAACACGTATATTAAATCGTTCATTAAAAGCGTTAGACAATGATATTTGTCAGCGCTTTTTTTGTATGGAGTACCTTTTAGTGATTAAAACAGGTATAATTGTAAGAGCAATAATGATAATAACGGAGGATAATAATGATTAAAGGTTTAAATGAAATGTTAGCAGAAGATTTTAATATTAAATTTGTGAATACGGATTTATTAGATGAAGCATTCACACAGGCATCATATGTAAATGAACATCCCAAAGAAAATTTAAAATTTTATGAACGAATTGAATTTTTAGGAGACGCTGTTTTACAATTAACAGTTTCAGAATATTTATATCAGCGGTATACAATGCTGCCACAAGGGAAATTAACGCGTCTAAGAGCTGCAATGGTATGTGAAGAGAGTTTCAGCGCATTTGCTAAAGAATGCCGATTTGATGAATTTATTCGTTTAGGTAAAGGTGAAGAAAAATCAAATGCACGTCAAAGACCTGCGTTATTATGTGATATTTTTGAATCTTTTGTAGGAGCGCTTTATCAAGATCAAGGTAAATTAGCTGTTGAAACATTTATCAGGAAAGTTATTTTTCCAAAATTAGACTTAGGCTGGTTTGACCATGTTATGGATTATAAAACGTCGCTACAAGAGTTTTTACAAAAAGATGGTGATGTTGTCATTACCTATGATGTTGTTGATGACCTTGGTCCAGAGCATGACAGACAATATGTTATGTCTGTCAGTGCTGATGGCAAAATCATTGGACAAGGGGCAGGACATTCTAAAAAAGTTGCAGAACAACAAGCAGCAAGTAATGCATTAGGATTACTCAGAAAGTAAAAATGTTCAGGGGGTTAGTGACGGATGAAATTAGAGTCTTTAGTCATTAATGGTTTTAAATCATTTGCAGACAAAACAACAATTGAATTTAAAGACGGGATGACTGGTATTGTCGGTCCTAACGGTAGCGGTAAAAGTAATATTATTGAAGCAATTCGCTGGGTACTTGGTGAACAATCAGCCAAAAATTTACGTGGAAATAAAATGCCTGACGTTATATTTGCTGGTTCAGGGAACAGATCAGCAGTTAATCGTGCTGAAGTTAGTATTATTTTTGATAATTCTGATTTTTATATTCAAGATAATCCTGAAAAAATAACCGTTACAAGACGATTATTTAGAGATGGTGTCAGCGAGTTTTTAATTAATCAAAAGCAGTGTCGTCTTAAAGATATAACCAATCTATTCATGGATACTGGTCTTGGAAAAGAGTCATTTTCAATCATTTCTCAGGGTAGAGTTGCTGAAATTTTTAATAGTAAGCCCGAAGACAGACGTTCGATTATTGAAGAAGTTGCTGGTGTTTTAAAATATAAACAAGAAAAAAATATTGCCACTCGCCAATTAGAAGAAACAAAAGGTCATCTTAACCGGGTTTCTGATATTATTTTTGAACTTAAAGGACAAGTTGAACCTTTACGTGAGCAAAGTAGTTTGGCAAAGGATTATTTATCTCAAAAAAAGCAATTTGATGAGTTAGAACTTAGTCGGTTGGTTAAAGAAATTAAAAGGCAATCGCAACTAAAAAGGGATGTCACACATTCGTTAGATAAGTTACTTGAAATGGATAGTGATTATAAGACTAAGGTCACTGTAAAAGAACATGAAATTGCAGGTTATCGCTCAGAACTAGAGAATATTGAAAAAATGATTGATCATACACAAAACAAACTATTAGATTTAACAATTAATAAAGAACGGTTGATGGGTCAAAGTAATATATCAACTCAAAAAAAAGATTTTGAAAAGCAAAAAATAACAGAATTAAAAAAAGAACAAGAATCGGTGAATGAACAAATTATTTTGAAACAAGAGTCATTAGCTAATTTAGATAAGCGGTCATTAGCTTTACAGAAAAATATTACTGATGAGAACATGTTTATTGAAGCGATTGATAAAACGTTAGAAACAGCGGATATTTCTGGACAAGATCGTTCAAAAGAATTAAGGCGCGTTGTTAATGATACTATTCAACAACGTACACGATTACAAAGTGAGAATGAGTTTTTACAAAAAACATTAAATTTTGATTCACAGGCTAAGGTTAATGATGACTTATTAGCTACTGAACAAGAGTATTTAACACAAGCAAAAAACGATTTTAAAACTAAAAAAACTGAATTTAATTTGATTGATAATAAATTAATTAATGAAGAAAAAGAATTAGCTAAATTAAAGATTGCCTTGAAAAAAAATAACGATTCTTACGAGGCACAGCAACGTAGATGGTTTGAAGCATCAAACGTTTTAGTACAGGCGAAAAATAAAAAGGATAATCTACTTTTGACGCAAAATAGTTATAACGGCTATTATCAAGGCGTTAAAGCAATTTTAAAAGAAAAAAATAAGTTTCCTGGTTTATATGGTTCAGTGGCAGAATTAATTACGGTCCCAAAGGAAATTAATCAAGCAATAGAGACAGCATTGGGTGCGCAATTACAACAGGTAGTTGTGCAAGAAGAGTCTGTTGCAAAGAATGCAATTAAATTTTTAACGGATAATAAATTTGGTCGGGCAACATTTTTGCCTATTTCAGCTATTAAGGGACGTTCTATCGGTGATGCACAACGTTTCGTCTTAAAGTATGAAGGAGTCATCGGTATTGCGTCAGAGTTAATTAAAGTTGAACCTCAATTTATTGAAATTAGTCAGTATTTGCTAGGGACAACAATTATCGTTGAAGATATGGATACGGCAATTAAAGTTAGTCGTGATTTGAATCATCGAGTTAAAGTTGTCACACGGACTGGAGAAGTAATAAATGCAGGTGGTGCAATAACTGGTGGTAAACAGCAACATACCAGTGGATTGTTAAATCAGAAGCAAACTATTCTACAATTAGATGAAAGTATCCAAAAAATGCAACAAGAATTAGAGGCTCGTGAAGTTCGTGGCAATGAAGCTAGAGTGACTGTTGAAAAGCAAAAAGAAATGATCGAGTCGCTTGAATTGATTGTTGTTGATTTAAAAAGTCAATATCAAACAACACAATCTAAATTAACAACTAGTCGGTTAATTTTAGAACAGCAAGAACTTAAAACGACTGAAAAATATGATGAATTTGAAAAAAATCAAACTGATAAAATTAATAACCAAATAAAATTTAAAGACAATGAACAAAAAATTATTGAATTAGCACGACAAATACAAGTAGCAAATAATGATATTTCTGATATTGACTTACAATTAAAAAATAGTAATCAATTTGAACAGCAGCAACAAGTTAAGAAACAAAACCATCGTGAAAGTTTATTAGTATTCCAAGAACAATTAAAACAGCAACACGCTAATGTTATGCTGCTGAATAACGATATTCAGGAATTAGTTGATAAAGCTACATTGATAAATCAACAACATCAAGACTTACTCAGAAATACCGAAAATAGTCAGGTGAAAGAAAAAGATATCCAAAAAGAATTACAAGAATTTCAAAGGCAAGCAGAAG
The DNA here is from genome assembly GCF_056782075.1 of Dellaglioa sp. CoH-56-MRSF-12. The sequence goes on along the minus strand of NZ_JBXAYD010000002.1, from coordinate 206,162 downwards.
AAGCCGATTTAAAGTTAGCTGATTTTAAAAAGAACAGAACTAATATTAATCAAACTTTAACTGAAGAAAATAGCCATTTATCTCGTTTATCTGAGTTGCAGAGAAATATTATTGCAGATAAAATCAAAGCTGAAAATCAACAACAACAACTTAATGAGTCGCTTGATGAGTTTCTAGCTAAGCTAGCTAGTGATTTTCAACAGACTTTTGAAGAGGCTGAAAAATTAGAAAGTCAGCAACCTCTTGAACAAATTTTGGCGCAACAAAAATTATTGAGAAAAGGGCTAAAAGAAATTGGTGAGGTTAATGTGGCCTCGATTGATGAATTTGAAAGAGTTAATGAACGTTACTCATTCTTATTAGACCAACAAAATGATTTATTAGAAGCCGATGAACAATTAAAGAAAACTATGATGGATATGGATACTGAAGTTGAAAAAAGATTTAAAGCTAGTTTTATTGATATCTCTAAGAAATTTGAGGAGATATTCCCTGTTATGTTTGGTGGTGGTAAAGCTAGATTAGAATTAACTGATCCAGAAAATCTTTTAACAACTGGAATTGATATTCTAGCGCAGCCGCCTGGTAAAAAAGTTCAAAGTTTGAGTTTACTTTCTGGCGGAGAACAAGCTTTGACCGCAATTACGCTACTATTTGCTATTTTAAGAGTAAAACCAGTTCCTTTTTGTATCTTGGATGAAGCAGAAGCTGCGCTTGACGATGCAAATGTAGCTCGATTTGCTAGTTATCTAAAATCATTTCATCAAGAAACGCAATTTATTGTGATAACGCATCGAAATGGAACAATGGTTGAAGCTAATATTTTGTATGGTGTTACAATGCAAGAGTCTGGTATCTCTAAAATGGTTTCGGTATCATTAGACAAAACGGTTTGATATACTAATAAAAGATTAGGAGGCGCTACAGATGGGAATATTTAGTAGAATTAAGCAAGCTTTTACAGGTGAAGAACCAGAATCATCTGAACAAGAAAAATATGATAAAGGCCTTGAAAAATCAAGAAAAACCTTTGGACAACGCTTAAACTCACTGTTTGCTAATTTTAGAACAGTCGATGAAGATTTTTTTGAAGAGTTAGAAGAAACTTTAATTGAAGCTGATGTTGGATTTGAAACGGCTATGAAAATTAGCCGTGAGTTACAAGAAGAAGTTAAATTAAGAAATGTAAGCAATCCAGATGCTGTTTCTGCAGCAATTATTGAAAAATTGGTAGATTTGTATGAATCAGAGGGTAAAGACGAAGATAATTCTATTGCGCAAGCTGAATCAGGTCCAACTGTTATTTTATTTGTTGGTGTTAATGGCGTTGGTAAAACAACAACTATTGGGAAACTAGCACACCGTTATCATGAAGAAGGCAAAAAAGTACTCTTAGCTGCTGGAGATACATTTAGAGCGGGTGCAATAGAACAACTTGCTGAATGGAGCCGTCGTGTTGATGTCGATATCGTTCGTGGACCAGAAAAAAGTGATCCAGCCTCTGTTATTTTTGACGCGGTAAAACGTGCCAAAGAAGAAGATTACGATATTTTACTAGTTGATACAGCTGGTCGTTTGCAGAATAAAGTTAACTTGATGAATGAATTAGATAAAATTAAACGAATCATTTCTCGAGAAATTCCAGATGCACCTCATGAAGTTTTACTTGTTTTGGATGCAACAATGGGTCAAAATGCTTTAATCCAAGCTAAACAATTTAAAGAAACAACTGATGTGAGTGGTATTGTATTAACTAAGCTAGATGGAACTGCTCGTGGTGGTATCGTGTTAGCCATTCGTAATGAAATGCATTTACCAGTAAAACTTGCTGGATTAGGTGAGCAAATGGATGACTTACGTGATTTTAATGCAGAAGATTTCATTTATGGTTTGTTTAAAGGACTTATTCAAGAACAACCTGAATCAACAGAAGAATAATCTTAGAAGTCAGATTAAACTAATCGGACTTCTTTTTGCTATTGACGTTTAGGGCTAAAATCGGTACCCTTCTAAGTAGGACTGAATGAAACAAAAACGAAGGAGTTTTTTTAGTGGCGATTGATAAAACAAATCGAGTAAATGCATTGTTTGAATTTTATGAGTCATTATTAACTAAAAAACAGGCTGAATATATGGCCATGTACTATGGTGATGATTTTTCACTTGGTGAGATTGCGGACAATTTTGATGTTAGTCGGCAAGCCGTTTATGATAATATCAAACGAACAGAAAAAATTTTAGAAGATTATGAAGATAAGTTGAATTTGTATCATAATTTTATTCAACGTAATGAAAAATTAGACCAAATTAAGCAATACACAGATAGTACTTATAAAGAGGATCAAAAATTAACCGATCTAATTAATCAATTAGAAGAATTAGACGAAGAGTAAGGGTAGGTAGTTAAAAATGGCATTTGAAGGATTAACAGAAAGATTACAAAATGCGATGACGAAACTCCGTCGCAAAGGTAAAATATCTGAAACTGATTTAAAAGAGGTTATGCGTGAAATTCGCTTAGCCTTACTTGAAGCCGATGTTAACTTTACAGTGGTTAAAGAGTTCGTTAAGGTTGTTCGTGAACGTGCAATTGGTGCGGAAGTACTTGAGAGTTTAACGTCATCACAACAAATCGTCAAAATTGTAAATGAAGAATTAACTAAAGTCATGGGTGAAACAGCTGTTCCATTGAACAAGTCATCTAAAATACCAACAATTATTATGATGGTTGGTTTACAAGGGGCTGGTAAAACAACCACAGCTGGTAAACTTGCTTTAACATTAAAAAAAGAAGAAAATGCGAGACCTTTAATGATAGCAGCCGATATTTATCGTCCAGCTGCTATCGACCAATTACAAGTTTTAGGTCGAGATTTGGAAATACCTGTTTTTGAATTGGGTACAAAAGTAAACCCTGTTGAAATTGTTCGACAAGGTTTAGCACAAGCTGCAGAAAATAAAAATGATTACATTATTATTGATACAGCTGGTCGTTTACAAATTGATGAAACGCTAATGGACGAATTAGCTCAAATTAAGGCCTTAGCGAACCCAAATGAAATTCTTTTGACTGTTGATTCAATGACTGGACAAAGTGCGGTAGATGTTGCTAAAGGCTTTAATGAACAATTAGATGTTACTGGTGTCGTCTTAACTAAATTAGATGGTGACACTCGTGGTGGTGCTGCGTTATCAATTCGTTCAGTGACGGGTAAACCAATTAAATTTATCGGACAAGGTGAAAAATTAACTGATTTGGACGTATTCTATCCAGATCGTATGGCATCAAGAATTTTAGGCATGGGTGATATGCTCACGCTGATTGAAAAAGCACAACAAGATTTTGATGAAAATGAATCAGCTAAAATGGCTGAAAAATTTCAAGAAAATACATTTGATTTTAATGATTTTTTAAGTCAAATGGATCAATTACAAAAAATGGGTCCTATGGAAGATATTATGAAGATGATTCCAGGGATGGCTAATAATCCAGCTATGAAGAATGTTAAAATGGATCCCAAGGATATTGACCATATGCGTGCGACAGTATACTCAATGACACCTAAAGAACGCGAAAATCCAGACATCTTGAACCCCAGTCGTCGACGACGTATTGCTGCTGGTGCAGGTCGTCCAATTGTTGAAGTTAACCGAATGATTAAGCAATTTGGCGAAATGAAGAAAATGATGAAGAAAATGAATAGCGGTAATTTTGAAGGTATGGAAGGGATGCTTGGCAAGGGCGTAACAGGTCGCTTAGCTAAGATGTCTATGAATTCTATGGTTCGTAAGAACAAGAAAAACAAGAAAAAACGTATGAAGAAAAATAAAAACTCTAGAAAATAATCATTAAATAACCAATACTGGTATGGCTTAAGGGACATTTTGATAATTTATTTTAACTGTCAAGAAAAAAACCTTTACAAGCTGATAAATAACTGGTATATTAATTATTGTTGAAGTAGATATCAGGAGGTGTATATTAATGTCAGTAAAAATTCGTTTAAAACGTATGGGTTCTAAAAAGAGACCGTTCTACCGTGTCGTTGTAGCTGATTCACGTTCACCACGTGATGGCCGTTTCATCGAAAACGTTGGTACTTACAACCCATTAACAGAACCACAAACAGTAACACTTGAAGAAGAAAGTATTTTAAACTGGTTGAACAATGGTGCACAACCATCAGATACTGTACGTAACATTCTTTCAAATGCAGGCATCATGAAGAAATTCCATGAAGCTAAATTCTCTAAAAAATAAGGACGATTAAATGACTGAAGCAGAAGTGACAAGTTTAATTTTAACAATTGTCAAACCGCTTGTTGAAAATCCTGATGATGTCCAAATAGGACAGAAACAAGATGATCATTATGTCTATTTTGAATTATCTGTGAATTCAGATGATATTGGCCGTATTATTGGGAAGCACGGACAAGTTGCGCAAGCTATTAGAACAATAATCTATGGTGTGCGTTTAACAAGTTCGAAACGAGTGCGTCTAAACATATTAGATTAAAATAGTAACTCTTGAATGAAGCAGCAATGTTTTGTTTGGGAGTTTTTATTTTACAATAAAAAGGAGTAAATATGGATTATTATCAAGTAGGAACAATCGTCAATACTCATGGAATCAAAGGAGAAGTTAGAGTTATGGCTACAACTGACTTCGTTTCTGAGCGTTTTAAAAAGGGAACCGTCTTGTATCTGTTTGATAAGAGCGGAAAACAAGTTATTTCGTTAACGGTTATGACCTATAGACATCATAAAAATTTTGAACTCGTGACGTTTGAAGGATTACAAGATATTAACCTGGTTGAGAAGTATAAAGGATTAGATCTTAAAGTCGCTGATAAAGGTCTTCGGGAATTAGAAGAAGGTAATTACTATTACCATCAAATTATCGGCTTAGATGTCCAAAATGAAAATGAAGAAAAAATTGGCTCTATTTATGAAATTTTAAGCCCAGGAGCTAATGACGTTTGGGTTGTTAAGCGTCAGGGACAGGGTGATTTATTGTTACCAGTTATTAAAGATGTTATAAAAACTGTCGATATTGATAACAATATTGTAACGGTTGAACTTTTAGAAGGATTGGACGACTAAATATGAAAATTGATGTTTTGAGTTTATTTCCAGAAATGTTTGATGGTCCCATGAAACAATCAATTGTTGGTAAGGCAATTGATAAGGACGTTCTTGATTTAAAAATTACTAATTTTAGAGATTTTACAACTGATAAACAAAATCATGTGGACGATTACCCATATGGTGGTGGTGCAGGTATGTTATTACAAGCACAGCCAGTTTTTGACACTTTAGAAGCTGTTCAAAAGGAATCTGACACAAAAGGTAAAGTTATCCTTTTAGATCCAGCAGGACGTAAATTTGACCAAAATGTGGCTGAAGAATTTGCGAAAGAAGAACATCTAACATTTATTTGTGGTCACTATGAAGGCTATGATGAACGTATCCGCGAACTTGTAACTGATGAGGTTTCACTTGGTGATTACATTTTAACGGGTGGGGAACTAGGAGCCATGGTCATGATTGATGCGACTGTTCGATTGTTACCTGAAGTTTTAGGCAATAAAGAATCTGCTCCCGGAGATTCATTTTCAAACGGCTTGTTAGAATATCCGCAATATACACGGCCAGCTGATTTTAGAGGGATGAAAGTTCCTGAAGTTCTAACAAATGGGAATCATAAATTAATCGATGAATGGCGTCAAAAAGAATCATTGAGACGAACATTTGAGAGAAGACCAGATTTGTTGAAAGATATTCAATTATCTAAACAACAAGTTGAATGGTTAGCTGACATAAAATCTGGAAAGTAAAGGAAATAACCTTTACGCCTATAAAGTAATATGATACAATTTTAAAAGTGGTTAAAAGCCACATAAAATTACGATATTCCGCTGGCATAGTGAATGTGAATGAATTTCTGTTGAAAAGGAGATCCAAATTATGAGTCCAATGATCGCAAAACTTACAGAAGCACAATTACGTACAGATATTCCTGAGTTCCGCCCAGGTGATACTGTTCGAGTTCACGCCCGTGTTGTTGAAGGCACACGTGAACGTATCCAACTTTTCGAAGGTGTCGTTTTAAAACGCCGTGGTAAAGGTATTAGTTCAAGTTACACTGTTCGTAAAATTAGTAACGGTGTCGGTGTTGAACGTACTTTCCCATTGCATTCACCTCGTGTTGCTAAAATTGAAGTTATCCGTCATGGTCGTGTTCGTCGTGCTAAATTGTACTACTTACGTGCCCTTAATGGTAAAGCTGCTCGTATTAAAGAAGCTCGCCGTTAGATTGACGTTGAAAAGCCTTGGTAATCAAGGCTTTTTTATTTGTCTAAAAATTTGGTAGACCTATATAATTGAACCTTGCTTCAAAAAGTCGCATTAAAGTCGCTAAAAGGGGCAGAAAAGGGGCAGAAATTATAAGTTTTCGATTTCTAATTAAAGTTTATAATTAATATTTTCAATAACATATAGATATATTTTTATCAATTTTTTAATTCTTTTTGTGCATTACGGAAAAAAGTATTAATTTAAGAGGCTGGCTTTTTTAAGTTTTTAAAGTATTAACTTAGATTAATATTATAGTTAAATTATTTGAAGTAACATTAAAATTATGATAGCGTTAGATTGTTGTTAATGAAAAAGTATTAAAGTAATAGCTATTTTAATGAAGTTTTGTTCAGTATTATTAGTACCTAATCATATTTATGCTCAGGATACATTTATGAGCCGTGATATAACTAAAGCATATAATATAGGAGTCAAAGAGGGTAAAATTAAGCAATAGGATATGAACTATCAAGAGTTTTATGATTTGTGTAGTTCATCTATTTGGCCTGTATATGAAAATCAAGTTAAGCCGGGTGCTAAAACTACTCTTACTGAAATGATTGCATAAGATGACAAAGCAAAGCATGCGAGCAAGAAAGATTTTTTTCAGCAATATACAAAAAGGGTGCTCATGTTGAGGCATATAGAAAAAAGAAACATTATGGATTGCTTGGCAATTTTAGTAGTCCGTTCAAGCCAAATGATATTCATAAAATAACATCATAATAATCTGAGAGAGGGGTTTTAAAATGAAAGTAATTAAAGAAGCAAGCGGATGGATACTTCGGGGACTACTTCTTTTTAGTGGATTATGTTATGGTGGTCTCATTTATCCAAGTATAGTAATACATGGAAAATTAGCGCCATTTTCATATTATTTTGGAGGCACATTATGGGACGATTTGGCAGTGGTCATGGGATTATTAACATTTTTATTGTTAATAATCCTAGCTATAATGCCTAATAGATATTTAAAACGTTTTTGGAAATATTTTTTTATTATTACAGTGAGTATATTAGTACTTTCACTCCCAGGTGGTGCATTTTTGTTATTAACTATAATTCCTTTGTGGGAACTGATTATTATATTGGTAATAGAATGGGGAATTACATTAGGGCTTTTGTTTATAATCAAAAGCGTAGATTAAATTGGGTCTGCGTCAAATAGTGATGGTGAGACAATAAACGTCTAATCTAATTAAGGGAAATCCAAAAGGATTTCCTTTTTTTAGTTATGAATTAATAAAATTCTTTCAAAAAGATGATGTCAGTTTCCGAAACCGTAACTGCTACGTTTAAGTGTTTTAATTTTTCGATTAAGTCCTTCTATAGGACCGTTTTAATAAGTTGAAGATAAAAATATTTTCAATATAATGTGGATTCTTTATGAAAGTGGTTATTACAGTATCCATTTCACTGTTATTTGGTTGATAGTTTTCTAATAACTGAGTTTTTAAAGATTTATATTCTCTATTTTTATGATCAATTATCTGATTTAAAGTATCTATACGAACACAATCTAAGGCTTTACCAGCCAGTTAAACTAAATGAAAACGATCAATAATTATTTAAGCATTTGGGAATAGTTGATGAATGATACTTTGATATTGAGCATTCAGGTCTACAACAACAGAGGTTACAAATTGTCTTTCTTTTAGAATATATGCATTAAAAAAATGTTCCTTAATAACACTGTTAAAACGATTAGGCAGTATCGCTACAAAATTATGTGTTTCAGCATCAATCGCACTTTGACATGAAGCCCAAATAAAGCGTTGGTTCCGTAATCGCAAATGAAATTCATAGCCATTTACGCTAGAAATTCTAGCATTAACTAAACGTGTTCCATTTTTGATCATAGTTAAATAGCCACAATCTGGGTCTCTTGGAGGTATGTATGTTAATGGTGCATCTATGATATTAACTTTTCTTTTACGTGATACTATTCTAACAAAATCATCGGAAACGTTAATTTTCTTAATATTTTCGTCTTCTGTTCCTAATAGTAATAGTGCGGAATTAATTGTGATCATCAGCATCCCTCGCTTTTGATTATGTTTTGCAACTTAATCATAGCAGGGGCCGGTGGCCTCTTTTTTTGTTTTCAGAATAAAAAACTGGTGTTGATGAATTTTATTTTACCAACACCAGAAAGTGTACACCCTCAAAGTTTATAATTAACATTTTGTTGTTGGGTTACTATTGGTTTATAATAAAAAATAGATAAGGGGGTTATTCAATGAATAAACTATGGGTGACGTTTTCGCAAAAATTGTTAAGAGTTGATTTACGTTTTAAAAAAACTTTTGTTTATCAAGCAATTGAAAAAACATTTGCAATTATCTTACCGTTTATTATTATTGGAAGTTTTAGTATGGCGCTTAGTTCTAGCGTTTTATCAGAACAAGGGTTCTTTAATCAAGTATATAATATTTCATCATGGTTACCTTATGAAAAAATCATAACAAATATATTCGAAATTATTAATACAGTTACAATGAGTTTTATCGCAGTAATGACAGCTTTTTTGAGCGCAAAATACATGACTCGGTCCTTTAAAAAAGATGAACAAATTGCAGGATTCACTGGGGCAGTCGGGATGCTTATTTTGAATTATAATTTATCAAGTTTAAACCCTGATAGTGATCAGGGGACATTCTTGATTCAAGAGTTAGGTGTTAAAGGGATTTTTATCTCACTGATTTTGGGGGTCTTTGTAGGATATATCTTTAAATGGTTTTCACCTAAAAATAAGCAAGAAAAAGTAGATCAATATACATTTATTTCTCGTGGTTTAGAGAGTCTGTTGCCGATAGTGATAATATTGGGGATTTTAATTGGACTAGTCATGTTAGTTTCATTGGTTAATCAAATCGGTGTGAATGGTCTCTTATATTCTATGTTTAGATTAACAGAAGTTAAATCAAGGCATTTAATTATAACTATTTTATTTTTATCCTTTTTCAATACTGTTTTATCTGGTATAGGAATTTCTGGTTCTTTAGGAATTGCACAAGGCGGCTTAGATGATACTTCGGTTGTCAGTAACTTAAGTTATGCGTTAAAGCATGGCACGTCTTTTGGTGTACCTTTTCCTATCTCTATACATACAATTTATGACAGTTTTGGTAGCTTTGGTGGAACAGGAATGACCTTATCTTTAATTATAGCAATATTGATAATGTCTAAAAATAAAAATAGTCGTAAAATAGCAAAAATATCAATTATTCCAAGCTTTGTGAATATTAATTTTCCATTGATGTTTGGGTTACCAATTATTTTAAATCCTATTTTAATGGTTCCGTTTATCTTATCACCCATCGTTTCAATGTTGATTGGGTACTTCTGTATTTACTTTAAGTGGATACCTCCAGCAGTTTACAGCTTACCTGAAACGACTCCAGCACCATTAATGGCATTTTTAGGAACTGATGGGTATTGGAGTACATTAGTTGTATCAGGAATTGTGCTTATTATTACAGTTTTAATTTATATGCCGTTTGTAAAATTAAATAATAAGGCAATGAATATTGATGGAGGTAAGCTAAATGAAAAATAAACGGAAAATAGTTAAATACGTGTTTATTTGGATAGCTATCTTAGCTTGTTTTTTAGCTGTTATCGTACCGGCAAATACATGGAACACTAAAAAGGTCAAAACAAGCCGAATTATTCATAATTCAAAGTTAAATCCAGTTATTTTAATACCAGGAAGCAGTGCAAATCAAGATCGATTTGATGAATTGATTGATGTTTTAAATACTTCAACAAATCGAACGCATAGTTTGTTAAAGATAACGGTTCAGAAAACTGGAAAACTTAAAATTACTGGTAAAATAGCTAAACGAGATATGCAACCTTTCATAGTTGTTGGTTTTGAAGATAATTCGAATGGCTATAATAGTATAAAAAAACAAGCTAAATGGTTTGATATAGCGTTTACGTATCTTGCTGATAAATATAAATTTAATCAATTTAATGGTATCGGGCACTCTAACGGAGGTCTTATTTATACGACATTTTTAGAAGAATATTTTGATGATAAAGCGGCCTCAATTAATACGTTAATGACGATAGGTTCACCATATAATGGTGAAGAAACTAATCAGAGTACAAGAACACAGATGTTAGCGGATTTTGTAAAGAATCGAAAAAAAATTCCAACTAACTTAGTGTTGTACTCGATTGCTGGAACAGATAATTACAATAATGATGGAATTGTTCCATATCAAAGTGTTAATGCCGGAAAATATATTTATCAAAATCAAGCGAAATCCTATACAGAAATAACTGTCACAGGAAATGAATCGGAACATTCTGATTTACCACAAAATAAGCAAATTGTTGCTTTAATTGAACAGTATATTATTGCTTCCCAAAATTCTAAAAATAGTGGACCAGATGATAAGAAAATTTAGAGTAGTGCTTGATTATTATTGTGATGAACTATGTATAGTTGCACATTGTAAAAATAGTCTTAATGATCTTAAATATGTACAGTATATCAATTAAACAGACAATGTCGATGGCGAGTGTTGTATTTAATTATTGAAAGTAGTATAAAATATAGGCCTTTGTTAACTATTGCTGATCAATGATATTAAAAAAGTTCTAATCGCTAAGTGATTAGAACTTTTTTGTATGAATTTTAAGAGTATAAAGTGGTTTAGTTCAAAATTTATAAACATTTTGAAAGCTAATGCGCTATATAAAATGTATCTATGACAACAAATAAGTTGGGAAAAAATATTTAACTAGTTTGGGCGGGGTTTCATAATGATATGTCTAAAAAAACTGGCCAATTCCATAATGAATTAACATGGTTATTAAACCAATGATAATATTTCGTATAATGGCAACTTTAATTTTACCATCACCTAATTTGGAGCTAATAAAGGCAGTTAAAGCTACAGCTACTGAAACCGCAATAATTGTACCTATCATTTTCCAATTGTTTGGTAATATAATAATGGCAAGTAGTGGGAAAATACCACCTAAAGCTGCAGAGATTAGTGAGGAAAAAGCGGCATCCCAAGGGTTCATATAGTGTCCTAATTCGAGACCGTATTTAACATTAATAATCGTTTCTAGTGGCTTTTTTTGCATTAATTCTGTAGCAATTTCAAAAGAGGTTTCTTCAGAAACGCCCTTAGCCGTATAAAAATTTTGAACATCATGAATTTGATCAGTACGACTCGTAATCATACGCTGTTTTTCGACGGCAACAGCTGCTTTTTCGGTGTCACTTTGTGAACTGACAGAGGCATATTCGCCAGCTGCCATAGAAAATGCGCAAGCTATTAGATCAGTTAACCCAGCGATGAAAATAATGAAATTATCTGTTGTAGCTGCTGCAACACTGAACAGGACACCTACAACAGTTAAAATACCATCATTAGATCCTAGTATACCTGCACGAAGTGAATTAAGTTTTTCATCCATTGTTTTGTATTTTTTTTGTTTAATTTTGGTTTCAGATGTCATGAAATTAAGTGTCCTTTCCTAATGAGCAAATAAAGTACCAATAAAGTAAGTGACTAGCATTGTTAAAATACCAGAAATAATATTACGAATAACTGATTTTGTCCGATTTGAGTTACCCAAAGTTGCAGCACTAAATCCTGTGATAGCTAGTGCAATAATGACAGAAATAGATGTGGCAATGACCTTAAATTCAGCAGGGAATAAAGTAATTGCAAGTAGGGGCAGCAATGATCCAATCGGAAAAGAAATCATTGATGCAATCGCAGCCGCATAAGGATCCGTATAGACGTTAGGATCAAAGCCATATTTTTCACGTACAATAGTATCTAATGGGTTAGCCGACATCATTTCATCTGTAGCTTTTAATGCTAAGGATGAAGAAATACCTGTTTTAAAATATTTTTGATAAACATAATTATATTCCTTATCATAATTATGTTTTAGATTGTACTTGGAATTGGCAGTAGCAACTTCTTGCGAATCTTTTTGGGTACTTACAGAAACATATTCTCCCATAGCCATTGAGACAGTACCGGCAAGCATACCAGCAATACCTGAAATGAAAATAGAAAAATTATTGTTCGTAGCGCCAGCGACACCAATGACAATCCCAGCAACGGAAAGAATACCATCATTAGCTCCCATAACACTAGCTCTTAAAACATTTATTTTCTGAGATAAAGATAATTTTTTAGACATAACTCTCTCTCCTTTGTTATAATGATTCTAAATATATAATCATTATAAATCAATTCAATAGATAAAGTCCACATATTTTATGAAATATGAGATAATGAACAGAGTGAATTAAGAAAATGGGGGTCGTTAAATTGATCGATAAAAATCTTGACCAGGCTTTAGAAATTTTAAAAGAACGTGGCGTACGTATAACACCACAGCGTAAAATAATTCTTGAATATTTAGTAACGCAACATAACTACCCATCTGTTGAACAAATTTTTAACGGAATTAAAGATGGAAGCGTAGGGTTAGGCATAGCTACCGTTTATAATACGTTACAAATATTAGTTGCTCAAAAATTAGTGATAGAATTGTCTAATGGCGATGATGGTAAAATGCGCTACGATTATTTTGGTATTCCACATTATCATGCTATCTGTCTTAACTGTGGCAAAATAACAGATATATTTACAGAATTAACTTTTCATGAGGCAGAGCAAGAGGCGGAAAATAAAAGTGGTTATATAATTGAAAGTACACATGTCGAGACGTTTGGATATTGTCCAGAATGTCAAATAAAACTGGGTTTAACAGAAAATAAATAATATATATCAGTAGATAAAATAAGCTTTAAAAATATGGTTGGTAGTACCAATTTGTAGATAGTACCCATTTTACATAAAGGTTACAGCTGTACAAAATCAGATGTCACACCTTTAGTATAAATAATTAAAGAGTTATATTATTAAGTTTTTGCGTTATACAAACTAATATTTCCACAAAAAAAGCAGAACTTATAGTTCTGCTTTTTTTGTGGAAATATTTAAGTAAATGACCAAGGCACAAATTTCACACAGTAAGATTAAAATTGTCATTGGAACATAAGAATGATCCCCCATAATCCCAACGAATGGAGAAAGAATACTTCCAACTAGATTCATACCAACACCAAGTATGGCAGAAGCACTTCCTGCGTGTTGCCCTTGTTTCTGCATAGCTAATGAGAAGGCCGTTGTATTTACGATACCAACCATTGAAACAATTAAAAATAAACTGATGAGCACTAGTAATAACGAGTTACTAATAAATAATGAGGTCGTTAATAGTAGACTACCAAGTAAGGCAAGGTAAACACCTAATTTTAGACCAGTCTGTTCAGAAAAAGTATCTGAAATTCGTGAACTTAATTGAGACATTATAACGATACCTAAACCATTAATTGCATAGACTAAACTGAACATATTAGAGGATAGACCAAAAAGATTTTGTAAAACAAATGATGATCCAGAAATATAACAGAACATTGCACCTGAGATAAAGCCTTGAATTAGAGCATAACTCAAGAAAAATTTATCAAAAATTAAACTTTTAAGAATTTTTTTCGTTGAATCACCAGTATTTGATTGCGACTTCTCTGGCACAATCTGGTTAGTTTCTGGTAACGTCACTAATACAAGAAGAAATAAAAGAAAACCAATTACAGTTAAGATAACAAAGATACCGCGCCAAGATGTGAATTTTAGAATAAAACTGCCAAGTATGGGCGAAATAATCGGGAAAATTCCATTAACAGCCATTAAGAGCGAGAAAAAACTGGTTAATTTTTTTCCGGTGTATAGGTCTCTAGCAATTGCTCGAGAGATTACAAGACCAGCAGATCCCGCTAAACCTTGCAATAACCGGATAATAACCAAAATTGTTATATTCTGACTTGTTGCTGCGATGATAGAGGTAACAGCGAACAAGATGAGTCCCAAAAGTAATGGCTTTCTACGGCCAATTTTATCACTGTAGGGTCCAACTATTAATTGGCCAAGCGCCAATCCAAGTAAACAAGTCGTAATCGTCAACTGGGTAAGCGATGCAGTTGTATGTAAGTGTTGTTGAATAACTGGTAATGCTGGTAAATACATGTCCAATGATAATGGACCAAAAGCACTTAATGTTCCTAATAAGAAGGTTAAAAATAATTCATGTTTTTTAGGATTTTTAAAATAAGAAAAAACCAACAAATTCACGTCCTTTTAAATGATTAATAAATATACCATAGAATAAATATTAATAAGTTACAATAGTATTGTTAAAATTTTGGTCTATCAATATAAGTTGCTTAGGTTTATGCGTTAATCGATTTAACAATTCAGGTACTTCTAATGAAGATAAATGTGAATTGATTGGGAGACTATCTTTATTATTTTCCAATAAATCGGTCAGTGAATAGCTATTTTGGGTAGACAAATTAAAATCGCCTAACTTATTTTCTATATTTACCAAGATATATTTCTCAGGATGCCTTTTAATTCCTACAGAAGTAGCATCATTTAATGAAATCACTTCTGAATCAGGATAAAAATACGTCAATAATTGGGAGGTTGGCTTATCTAGTACGATTATTTTTTCTAACTTGTTAGCTACTGTCGCTAACTTATGAATTAAATAAAGATTTTCGTTGGCAACGTTAATAGCAGTTAATTCTTCGACTTTTAAAAGTTTAATGAGATGATCTAGAATCGTAATTTCAGTGTAGTAATTAGTATCTGTTGTGTCGACAGTATTTAAAATTAGAACATCTAAAGGTAGTCGGTTTAAGTCGTGAATCCATTTCTTCGTTCTCTTTTTATGAGGTCCAGCTAAGCGAGTATCACCAGCTAAGAAGGAGTACTTCTGCTTTTCATCTTCTACTAAAAAAGCTAATGAACCCGTGTGTACTGAATCTGATAAAAAACCAATCACTGTAAAATCTCCAATAGTTAGTGCGGTGTTAATCGGAATAATTTTGTAATTTAAGTGTGTTTCACTAATTTTACCTAGTAAGACAAATTGTTGTTTTAATTCAAATGCCTCTTTGGATAAATAGATAGGTAATTTTTGCATCATAGAAGATTCAAGAATTTTTTCATGGATATCTATTGAGAAGTATGAAAGAAAAAGAGCGTCTGCTTGTTCATTTAGTTGTGAATTAACGTTAAATTGAAAGATTGAATGTGAACTTTTAAATTGTGAACTACTATCAAATAAGTTGTTTACTATACTAATTTTGGTCATTATATTCCTCTCTTTCTAATTAGAACTATCATACCATGATGAACCTGAGTCGTCATGCTTGTCTAAAATAATCAGTGGTGTACAATGTAATTATTAAATAAGAAAGCTGGTAATTTCATGTATTTAAAAATAAGTGAAGACGCAAAAAGCAAGATTATGAAACTTATGGGTAATGATTCAGAAATCTTGCTTGATTTTGACGATGGTGTTGGTGCTTTATCAAATGAAGGAACATGTACGTTAGATTCAAGCTTTAGAATGTTAGTAATTGATGACCAGAACGATAGCAAGGCATATGATGGAACAATTGATTCAGATTTAGGTCCCATTAGAGTAAAAGGGTACAGCAAAACTTATATGGATGAGAACATGCAACTTGTCGTTAATGAACGATTCAACAGTTTAGCATTACATGGAGATAATTCAGGACTATTAACAGGTAATGTTAGCTTAGAAAGTCTTGTTAAAAACTAATAAAAAATCGTAAACAATAAAAATTGTTTACGATTTTTTTTAGTTTATTTTTTAATTTTTCTCTCATAACGTGTGTAGTAAAGGAAAGCAACTAGTCCAGAAAGGACAGGACCAGATATCATCCAGAGAGCATTACTTAATGTATCGCTGATAACAGTGAAAATAATTCCAAAGGCTAAAACTAACCAGACGACAATAGTAATAATATTTGTAAGTGTTCTATTCTTATAAACTTCAAAAGGTCGATTTAAGTCTTGACGTTTTTTAAAGAATGGAAATGCACCAATTAAAAATAGATAAGGTACAGAAGTTGAGATATTTCCCATTAACGTTAATTTTGAATAGAATAATGTTGAATTTGAACCTCCAAATGAAACAGCCATGATAATGACAATAACGACGGCAGCTTGAATCCACATTGCAAATTCAGGCATACTATGCTTATTTAATTTCGTCATTTTTGCTGGCCAGATATCCTTAGGTGTTCCAAGAATAAATGATTTGAGTGGTGAGTAAATCAAGACGAAGAATGCACCTGTATAAGCCATGAACATACTTAAACCAGTAATTCTAGCAAGTGTATGACCAAAAATTGTCGAAGCACTTGCGCTCATACCAAAGCTTTGACCTGCAAAATTACCTAAGTTTTCCATCAATATGTAAGAGATGTTACCTAAGTTGGCATTTTGACCACCAAGTTTACTCCAGTTTGTACTAACACCCCAGAAGAAGATTGAGATTGAGTAAGCAAAAAGAATTAATAAAGTGGAAATGATTAAACCCTTTGGAAAATTTTTCTTAGGATTTCTAATACTATCTGTAACACCACTAACTGATTCCATACCACCGTATGCAAAGATGGCAAAAACAATAAATGAAATTAGGGCGATAGGTGATTGATAGCTAGGATTTCTAGAAGTTATAATACTTGTCATACCATGCCATGGTTCTTGGAGTGCACCATGATTAACAATTAAAATAACAATACTTAATAGTAAAAAGATAGCATTTAAACCTAAAATAGCAATACCACCAACTGAAGAAATCTTGGCAATACTACTGATACCTCGACTAGCGACAAAGGTAACTAGCACAATCCAAAGAATTGCAAGAATACCGATAGTTTGTGTTGAAGATAGGCCAAAGATAGCCCAAGATTGTGTTTGATCACTTCCAGAAAAAATTGTTGAAAGTGGAATCCAAACTTTAGATGCAATTGATACCATCCAGACAATCCATGCAAAAAGCCAAATAAATGTTCCTGTGAAAGCAAGTTTGGGGCCAATTGATTCAGCTAACCAAGAATAAATGCCACCTTTTGATTCATTTAAAGCTGAACCATATTCTGCAAACATCAAAGCAGTTGGTAAGAAAAAGAAGAATGCTGCTAAAACGTACCAGATAATACTAGCGTAACCCATTTGAATAAAGGCGACGGGAGTATTTGCAAATCCAAAAATAGTTGTAAAAATCATTAAAATGAAACTTGTTAGGGAAATTTTCTTTTGTTTGTCCATAAGACTTTTGTAATTCCTTTCGGTTTCTTATATTTATAAGTTTTGGTCAGTTTTAAAATTTAATGGTGATAGGTCAGTTGATAATGTAATTAGCTGACTAATTAAGGCCTTAACCTTGATTTCAGCAGCTTCAGTAATTTTTAGATTTTCTTCAGTTAAAAAATCTGTTAGGTCTGTACCACTTTTAGAAATTGCCTCTGTTTGAATCCGTTTTACGGAGGCATTGAATTGGATAATTAAATCTTTTTGGAGATCTTTCAGTAATGAGCTAAATTCTAAGTAATGTGAATCAACCAAAATACCTAATTGTTTATATAACCAGTAAGCAGATTTGTCATCATATACATCGGTACCAATTTTATAATTCTCCGGTGTATCCGTAATACCAGCAAAGAAAGGTACATAAGCACTTTGAGCCGTAACACCCATTGATAGCCAATGGATACCACCAATTTCAAAAGGTAAATCAGGTCTAATTTGTAAAATATGAGACTCTTGTGTTTTTGCTAAACTAATGGGTCTGAATTTATGTTTATCACTGATTGAACCAGTTCCAATCGGATCATATTGAGTTCCTTGGAAATGTGAGCCAAGAATTTGTTCTAAATCTTCACGTTGAATTAAATGATCAGCCTGACGAATGAACGGTAAATTCATACTCATAGGATCTTGTGAAGCAACTGATGGTGTTAAAAGTAATTGGCCATACCAAACTCTTGGTGTGCTGTAAATGGCATCAGATTGATCATGAGTTCCAAAGATATCTCTAAAATTAAATGAATCTTTTTGGTTATTTAAATGATTATCAGAAACAAATTTCTGAATACCAGAACTAAACATAAAATTAGCGGAATCAGTAAAGTTAATTTCTTGAATAGCTAGTTGGTTGGCAACAACTGCATAAGAATCATCCGGAATACGTTGCGCAACCCAATGGTGACCGGTTGCAATTTCCATATACCAAACATCTTTTTGATCAGAGAACAAGACACCATTTGTTTCACTTGAACCGTATTTTTCTACTAATGATCCAAGGTAACTAACACCTTCTTTTGCGGAGTGAATATAGGGAAGAGTAATTGTTACAATTGCTTCCTCACCAATTCCGTTTTCAGTTAGTAAGGGATCGTAACTGAGAACCCGGCTATTAGCGTATGCACTTTCAGTAGCGCTCATAGCCACACCATATTCATTAAAGCCATCTTCTTCAAAAACACCAAATTTTGGTGTCCATTCAGGAGTAGCTGAATATTTACCACGAATTTTTGGTAATGGCATTTTAAAGTGATTATCTGGTGATTCAAATAAAGGTGATTGTTCAAATTCTGTATGAGCATGAATAACAAAATGTTTTGGCCATGCTGTTTTTGCATCTTCATTACGGCCAATAAAAGTCGACCCATCTGCAGTTGCTTTAGAACCAGCTAAAACACTTGTACATGCTGAAAAATTAAAAGGGTCTGTCGTCATGGATATTTCTCCTCCCAGTAAATAAATTTAGATATTACCATTTTATCATTTAATTGCTATTTTTAAACGCCATTTGTAAATAAATATTCGTATTTAACCGGTTACGCTGTATAAGGTTAGTTTAATAGAAATTTAAAATGAGAGATTACTCATTTTATTAATATTATTGTTTAATAAAAGGTAAAATGAAAAGAGTCACATATAATAGGAGGGAGATTTATGAAGTTATCAATTTCTGATAAAAATAAACGACTAGTTATAATTGTATTTTCGGGATTATTAATTGCATTATCCCTTAATTTCTTTCTGATTCCAGGAAATATTTTTGGAGCTGGTGCCAATGGTATTGCCCAATTACTTTCTGCTATTTTTTATGATCTATTTCATATTAAAATTGGTACTGGATATCTAATTATGTTAATAAATATTCCAATTGGTATATTAGGCTGGTATAAAGTAGGACGTTCATTTACATATTATAGTGTACTGACCGTCGCTTCTTCATCTCTCTTTACGGTAATTTTACCCGTTCATCAATTATCAACTAATCCATTAATGGCAGCATTATTTGGTGGTGTAATAAGTGGTATTGGGGTTGGATTAGCATTAAAATTTGGTTTTTCAACTGGTGGGATGGATATCATCGCACTTGTTCTAGCTAAAACGACAGGTAAAACAGTCGGTTCATTAATGTTATCAACAAATATGATTATTATTTTAACGGCTGGATTTTATTTCAGTTGGGAAAGTGCTTTGTATACAATTATTTCTAATTATGCTATGTCTAGAGTTGTCGACGACATCCATACATCGCATCAAAAGTTAACAGCATTTATTGTTACAAAAGAAGCAGATTTAGTTGTTGGAGCGCTCCAAAAATCATTAATTCGTGGAATTACAGTTATTGACTCAAAGGGCGCTTTCTCAAATGAAGAAAGTAAAGTTTTGATGTTAGTTATTACACGTTATGAATTATATAATTTAAAAATGACAATTAGTGATGTTGATCCAAATGCATTTATGAACTTAGTTAATACCGCTGATATTGAAGGCAATTTCCTAAACTCAGACCAACAAGAATTATTAAGAAAAGGGCAATCAACTAAATAAAAAGGAGATTCGTTATGCCAATTATAAATATTGATTTAATTGAAGGTCGTTCACAAGAACAACTTAAAAATTTAGTTAAAGATGTGACTGAAGCTGTTTCAAAAAATACTGGTGCACCTACAGAGCATATCCATGTAATTTTAAATGAAATGCGTAAAGATCGTTATAGTGTCGGTGGTATTCTAAAAAGCGACGAAAAATAAATATCATTAAATATGACTTCTGGTATATTCCAGAAGTCATTTTTTATAAAAAAATAACAGACCATTACTGATCTGTTACTAATTAACGATTATTTAGCTAAATTTAAATAATTTTTTAAGTAATGAGCAAGCCCATTTTCTTGGTTATTTAAAGAGGTAACATCATTGGCTAGACCTCTAATTTCAGAAGTACCATTTTTCATTGCCACACCCCAGCCAGCATATGAAAGCATTTCTTTATCATTACTTTCATCACCAAAAGCAACGATATCTTTTTGAGAGATACCATAGTAATCTGCTAGATAAGAAACACCAATTGCTTTTTGAATCCCTTTTGAAACAACTTCTAGAACAGGTTTTGGTCCGCCCCAAGTGTTGACTTCGATAACATCACCATATTTTTCAAGTAGTCTAGATGTAATTAATTGTTTTTTATCTTGATCGACAAACATCGTAATTGATGTCGGATCATGTTGTAAATTTTGTTTATTAAGAATTTGATTTGATCTTAAAACTTGTGGGAAAAAGCCTTTCACTAGCTGACTTGCATTGTCAGCCAATAACATATTTTTTCCTTCGGCTGCTAACATGTTAATACCTAATTCTTTTCTAGCGTTAAGAATATCAAAAACAATATCTCGATTAATTGTATATTCGTATGATTTATCCCAATTTTTATGTGGAATATGTGCCAGGGCACCATTAAAATTAATCATTGGAGTTGTTAACCCTAATGAATCATAAATTTGTTTTGAGATACGATATGGGCGTCCCGTTACAATACTGACAATGTGTCCTTCAGCTGTTGCTTGAGTAAGTACTTTTTTTGTTGTTGAACTAACTTCTGCATTATTATTTAAAGTTGTGCCATCTAAATCAATTGTAATTAACTTTTTGTTCATCGTTATTGTTCCTCCATCAACTTAACTTATGTGTAGTAAGATTTACAGTTTTTTATCTTAGTTAGTTCAGGATAGCATTTGAGTATGCAGTATTCAAACGTATTTAACCTTTTTTTATCTATTGTTATAAAATCGTATCTTTAATTTAATCCGGCTTCATAGTAACTTTGGCGCCGTATAACATTATTTTTTAGAAAAAGTAAAGAGTTCAGTAACATTAAAACAATAGATTGCAATGCTAAAATAGAAACGATAAACTAGTAATATTAGCTATTCAAGAGAGGATTAATCCTATGAGTGAAAGACGAAGTGCAGAAATAATTAAGCAAGATATTTTGACACATTTAGAAAAAGTGATGGATCCTGAATTGGATATGGATATTATTAATTTAGGTTTAGTATATGAGATTGAATTAGACAATGACAATAATTGTAATGTACAAATGACTTTAACCACTATGGGTTGCCCGTTAACAGGTGTTCTATCTGATTTAGTCGAAGATGCGTTAAAGCCAGTGCTAGAAATAAAAAAAGTAACTGTACAATTTATATGGAGTCCAGCCTGGTCAATTGAACGTATGTCTAGGTATGCAAAAATGGCACTCGGTGTCCATTAAAAGTTAGGGGGAAATTAAATTGATGATGCGAAGAAGATACATATTTATAGTAGCTATCTTACTACTTACATTCTTTACCACATTTTTATTTTTTAAGATGCAGGAAAAAGATTTAATCACAAAATTAGATAATCATAATCTATCTAAAAATGCATATGTTCTTAAAACAAAAGAACAAAATTTAGATAAATATAATACAACGTTAGCAAAATCAGAAAAAATTTCTGATTTTCAAATTCATTATCAAGTAAAAAACAAAAAAAATATTTCTTATTTTTATGCGAAGGGTAGTTATGATAAGCCACCAATGGTTTCTGGAACTTTTTTCTCAAATAATGATTTTTTATCTGAAGTTCCGGTAGCAGTAGTTGGTCGAAATATTGAAAAAAAATTATACTCGCCATTTCATCAGCAGTATTATAAATTAAATGGGCAATACGTTTCTGTCATCGGTATTATGGGTGATAAATACAATTCTGAGTTGGATAATCAAATTTTTATTGCAATGTCAACTGCAGACATAAGTAAATTGAAGGCAAATAATACAAATATTATTCTTGATTCAAAGCATGTCGTGACTAAGAATGTGTTAACGACCGAATTAACTAATACAACAGTTTCCAAACAGGTTAATGATAATTTAATTTTAACTAATAACTCATGGATTAGTCGACATTGGCAACAAGCGGTGGGCTTAATGGCTGTTATTGCTAGTGTTATGGTCGCAACTTATATTTGGATTGTTGGTGTTAGTAAACAAATTCGTAATCAGAAATTTATCAAACAATCAAAAAAAGTTATTATTTGGAATAACTTGCTAATTTACATGGGATCATTCTTAGTTGGTGGCTTAATAGGAACTGCGATTGGTCAGTCACAATTTTCGATTAAAACAAATATGATAGCTCTGTATGAGTTCGAAGGTACTCTATTTATCGTTGCTTCCGTTGTTTTCTACTTTGTTATCCGTAGAAGAGTTAATAAACGTAATAATTAATAAAAACGCCAAATCAGTTAGATTCATTATCTAACTGATTTGGCGTTTTTTATGTAAACATGATTATATTTGATTTTTAAAATTTTGTAACTCAGGTGATAAAATCATTCTAATTTTTGTTAAATCACTTAAATTTTTGGTGCCAAGTAACAGCATAAGCATGTTAATTTTTGATTGATAATCTGATATGGTATTTGTTAGCGCATCTTGACCTTGTTTATTGAGAATGTGTAAGAATGCACCAGAGATACCAACACTTTTAGCGCCTAAAGCGAGACATTTAACAATATCTAATGGGGTACGAATACCACCAGAGGCAAAAATTGTTAAGCCTGTTTGCAGAGATTTTGTATCAATGAGACTTTCAGCTGTAGTTAAGCCCCAATCCTCTAGAAAGGAGAAATCTTTAGCATGTCTACGTTCGTTTTCAATCATGGCAAAATTTGTGCCGCCACGACCAGAAATATCAACATAACGTACACCAATATCAGCTAATTGTTGAACCGTTTTATGAGACATCCCAAAACCAACTTCTTTAACAATAATGGGTACTTCAAGCTTATTTACGATTGTTTCAATATTCTTCAACCAATAAAACTCACGTTCACCTTCTGGCATAATAATTTCTTGAGCGGCATTAATATGAATTTGTAGGGCGTTTGCTTCAATCATATCAACGGCTCTTTTTGACTGATCTAGTGTTGCATTGGCGCTTAAATTAGAAAAAATGAGACCATTTGGATTCTTTTCACGAAGTATTTTAAATGTATGAGCCTTAGAAGGGTCTTTTAAGGCGATACTTTGAGAACCTGTCGCGATTGGTGTATTTGTGATAGCTGCAACTTCGGCTAATTGTTGATTTAAAATACCCGTTTGTTCACTGCCACCAGTCATAGCATTAATATAAAAGGGCGATTGAAACGAGAAATTTGGAAGCTCAACGCTAGATTGAATATCATTAATAGAAAGTTCAGGTAAATTTGAAGGAATAAGCTTGATCTCATTCAATTGATTTTTTGATTCCGTATTGAATAATTTTTCGGCGATAAATACGTGTTCATCTTTTCTGTGACTTTGAATTAAATTATCGTCTTTAATCATAAAAAACTCCTTATCCTATAAGGTCACTTTGATATCCAAAGGTTGAATATCATTTTGTGCCCAATCTTTAAATAATTCAGTACGATTTGTTTCAGAGGTTGCTAATGCAATACCGCAATCACCACCGCCAGCACCTGATGTTTTTGCGGCAGCATGTTGGGATTCTGATAAATTACAAAGGGAAGTTAATGATTCGGTTTCAATTATTACCTGACTAGCATCGGCTAATTGTTGTAAAATCATTCGATTATTTGTAATTTCTTGTTGAATAATGATGGAATTGTTTAATTTAAAGCCATCAATCATTGCAGTGACACATTTTTTTGAATCTTCTAAAAATTCAGAGTAAGTCTTTTTTTGTTTTGCTTTAAAAAGGGCCATCTTATCAACAAAAATGGAAGTTGAAGCTGGAGAGCCAGTCCAACCGATTAATAATTCTAAATCTTTAGGTTGCGGTAGGCGTTGGACAGAAAGCATAGGCCAATCCATAGATAAAAGTTCGGTTAGTGGCGTACCTTGTCTCATAATTTTTAACCATTCTCGATCAAATGAATAATAAGCAATCCATCCGCCATAAACACTAGCGGCAATATCTCCGAGTGAACCATTTCCTTGAACATCTAGGTGAGCCATTGCTGATAATTTAAATAGAGCGTTATCCGTTAATTTTAAATTATAAAATTGTGAAACGGCACGAACGGTTGCTACGGTAACCGCAGCAGAACTGCCCAAACCATATTTTTTACCATCAGTACTATCTAAATCACTATCAATATTGACATGATAATTAACCATCTGTTTTCCGATGGATTGTGCATATAATTCGGTTAAATGAATCGCCGATAATATGTAGTGAAAGGGGTTATCTCGATTATCAAAAATAATTTTTGTCCCTTGACGATACCAAGATAAAGAATTTTCTTGGTATTGTTTAGATGAAATACTACCTGTTTCTTTACTCTTTTTAATTGTTACAGTTACAAACTGATCAATAGCAACAATAATTGCTGGTGATCCAGGTTCAACAATTGCGTATTCTCCTGCAATATAAAGTTTTCCTGGTGCTTTAGCGGTGATCAAATAGCTCAATTCCTTTCAATATGGATAACACTAAATAAGTGTCGCTCCAGGTCCAGGCTTGGCAACCAAAAGATTTTTTGCACCAAAAAGTGGACTTAATTTATTTAAAATATAAGGTGTTTCAGTTTTGGAACAAATTATTTTAACATTTGGACCAGCATCCATTGTGAAGTAACAGGTAATACCTTCTTGACGCAAGTCACGAATAGCATCCATAGCACGTATGCTGTCAGGATTAAAATAAGTAAAGCTGGGATTAGCGCTTAAAGTTGTTGCGTGCATTTTCATTGCATTATTTTCAGCAATTTGACCAACTTTTTCGAGGTTTTTCTCTATAATAGCCTTTTTCATATCAATTAAATCACGTTCAGAAGATTTAACCCATTCATTGTAGAAAGGTGATGTGTCCACGGAATGTTGCATTCCAGAACGAGAATCAATCGCTTTTTCATGACTATTAATCATAATAGCAATCATTTGAAGATCCCAATCAATCGTTTCTTCAATCGGTATAGCAAAGGAGTCTTCATCATTGTGACCTTTTTCCCATTCAACTAGGCCACCAAAAATAGAGCGACTAGCTGAACCAGAACCACGACGTGCTAATCGTGATAAATCGCGTTTATTTAAATTTAAACCAATTGCTTGACTAGCAGCAAGCGCAAGTGCAGCATATGCGCTCGCTGATGACGCAAGTCCTGCTGAAGTTGGAACGTGATTTATTGATTCTACTTTAGCGTAAATATTTTTTTGTGCTTGATTACGAACAATATCTAAAAAGGCTGATACTTTGTTATCCTTTTTTTGTTTAGAATTTAGAAAGAAGGTATCTTCAGTTAGCGTATCGTCAAAAGTTACCGTAGTATCGGTATAAAAATGATCTAACGTTAAGGATAGGCTATTGTTGTAAGGAATAATTAAATCTTTATTTTGTTTACCCCAGTATTTAATGAGTGCAATATTAGTATGGGCGCGAGCTGAAATTTTATTTTTCAATATGTTGTGACTCCTTTTTAAGGGGTTGAATCCAAGTTGCAATGGCACCATTACGATTTAAGAGATGGCTTAGATTTAAAGCTTCTTCGGGTGTTTTAACTAGGGCTATCATACAGCCACCGCCACCACCACCGGTAAGTTTGGCACCTAAAGCGCCATTTTCTAGACTTGTTTTGACAAGTGCATCTAATTTGGGATGACTAACACCTAAAGATTTTAGTAAATGATGAGCCCTAGATAATGTGTGTCCTAAACTTATAGCATCATCTGTCGCAATTTGTGCCTTAGCCATACTTGTTAATTGACCAAGTTCGGAAATTATTTTTTCAGTAACGTCAGGACTTGATAAGACGCGATCACGAACTTGACCAACAGTTAAACCCGTTTGGCCCTTGATTCCCGTATCAGCAATCACTAAGGTTGCCTCTATGTTTAATGGGACAGGGTAAGCCTCTTGGTGCTTAATGAACCAAATGGGATCGCGGCTACTGGTTGTTGCGGCATCGATACCACTTGGAGAACCATGTGTGGTTGTTTCAGCGATATTGGCAATAAGTAGAAGTTCATCGCGTTCGATTTTCGTATCAAAAAAAGCGTACAAACTTCGAATTATGGCAATAACTGTGGCAGCGGAAGAACCCATCCCTCGTTCAGATGGGATGTCACTTTCAATCGTTAATTTAAATGATTGATGTCGTTTATTCAATGATTTTAAAATGTACTGGATAACTTGCTTAATGCCACGCATATTCATGGGAACATTTTTCAGTTCACCACTATAAAAACGACTTGTGATCCATTGTTTATCTGCCATTGCTTCCGTTAAAACTGATATTTTAACATTTGGTAAAGGGAGGGCAATAGCGGGTTGGCTATAAACAACAGAGTGTTCGCCGATTAATATAATTTTAGCATGGCTAGTACCAAGAAATTTTGCTTCTGTATTATCTGACAAATTGTTCAAAAAAAGAGTCCTCTCTAGATGAATTTACTTCCATTATCATACCTTAAAATTGTCGTTATAGCTATAATGGACTGGATGAACTTTGAGAATTTATAATGATTTAGTTTTTGGCATATGATTCTTTAATCAATATGGTAAAATAAACATAAATGCGTTAACTTAAAAAGACTGGTGATAAACTTCAATGAATAAAAATACGATTTATGCTGTAGTGGATATTGAAACGACGGGAACAAATCTTAAAAGTGGCGATCGAATGATCCAATTTGGTTGCGTTTTAGTTCAAAAAAATCAAATAATAAATTCTTTCTCGTTTGATATTAATCCTGGTATGGCAATTCCGAAAGTTATTACAGAATTAACAGGGATTACAAACCGTCAAATCAGAAAGGCTGCCTATTTTGAAGACGTCGCCGCAACGATTTACGCGATTCTCCAAGATACAGTTTTTGTTGCGCATAATATTAACTTTGATTTGCCATTTATCAATAGTGAGTTAGAAAGAGTTGGCTATCCTGCATTATCAATAAAAGGTGTCGATACTGTACAGCTTAGTCAAATCTTATTGCCAACAGCACCCAGTTTTAAATTAAAAGATCTGAGTCGATATTTGAATCTGACTCACGAAAATCCGCATCATGCCGATAGTGATGCCCATGTGACAGCTGAGTTATTTATCTTCTTATTAACTCGACTAGAAACGATTCCAAGAGAAACCTTATTTGAAATAAATCGTTTAAGTTCATTTTTATTAAGAAATACAAATGAATTATTTTCTGATGCGTACAGTGATAAAAATAGAAGACAGGAAAGACTACCAGATCATCTATACATTGTTGGAGGGATTGTCCTTCAACGTAGGAAACAAGATACATTTAATTTAACGAATTATGTTTATCCTGAAGCAGAAGTAGATAAGAAAAAAATATTTGAAAAACAATTAAGTTGGCGACCTGAACAAGCAAAGATGATGGACCTTATTTCTGAACATTTAAAAAGTGGAAATCGAACATTAATTATTGAGGCTCCTACAGGAATCGGTAAAACATTAGGTTATTTAATTCCAGCAGCTTATCATGCTCAAAATCGCAAACAAATTGTGATTAGTAGTGCGACAACATTACTTCAAACCCAGTTGATGAATCAGGCATTACCGTTACTTAACAAATTATTGCCTTTTCAAACAGCTGCAGTAAATTTGAAGGGCAGTAACCATTATATAAATTTAGCGGCGTTTAAAAAAGAATTAACACAAAAAGAAACCTCTGGACAGATAGCTTTAATGAAAATACGTATCTTAGTATGGCTGACAATGACTAAAACTGGTGAACTTGATGAATTAAAACTTTCAAGTTATCAAAATCCCATTTTTAATCAAATTGAACATCAAGGGGTTGGGAGTTTAGTATTAACTGATCAATTTTTTGAAGTTGACTTTATTAATACGTTATATAAACAAGTTGAATCGTCAGCAATTATTTTTACAAATCATGCTTTTTTAATGAAGCATCCTGGTTTATTTAACTCAGATCGTACAAAACTTGCGCCTGAATTAATTGTAGATGAAGCACAGCATCTTGCTGATGTTGCTCTACAGTCAAATAAAGGACGCATTCGATTCTGGAAAATTATTAATATGTGTGATTCATTATTGACTAGCATACAAAGTTCACAAAAATTTTCTTTTAATGACTTAATGGCAATTAATTTCTTAACAGCTAGTGAAAACAATCAATTATTAACAGAAATTAGGAAATTACGGGAATCAGTTGAGTTACTCATCAGACAATTTTCAAGAGAATATGGTCGACAAATTAGTAGGAATTCAGCAGCAAAAAATGAAACGACCGGAAAAGCAATTATTTTAAAATCAACTGAGCTAATTGGATTGATTAATCGAAATAAAATTATGCTTGAATCTGTTTTAAAAGTGATAACTGTTTTAAAAAGAGATGATGCCATTTTACGAGATCGTTATATCGCTGCAAAAAGCCAACAAAATATCGGCCAAGATGAGCAACAGCTTTTGAATCGTGTTCATAACTTTTTTAAGCAATTATTTGCAGAAACTGAGGGCTGGACTATATTTGAACAAAATCAAGACAAGCTAAATGAAAAGGTGCTTTGGTTAAGTTTTCCGATTAACGGACAAACAGACAAAATGCAATTTGAATTTAGTTTATCAGATGCAACTCATTTTCTTTCTGAAGTAATTTATCGGCACTTTAATCACCTGACGTTTACTGGGGCGACTTTGTTACTACCAGGTAATCCTGATTACATTATTGATCAGCTAGATATACAAGATGATAATTACAAAATCAAAAAATTAGGGAGTCCTTTTGATTATAGTAACCAAGCTAAATTGTATGTAGCAAGTGATGCTTTTGATGTTCGATCATCAAAAGAGCTTTATGAATCTTACTTGGCTGATTCAGTTTATGAGATTATAAAATCACAACGTAAACAAACGTTAATTTTATTTAATTCGCTTGATACGATAGCAAATGTTTATGGGTTATTAACAAAAAGAGGGTTACATCTTGATCGTGAACTTTTAGTTCAGGGTGTTACAGGACGGCCTGAAAAATTAAAAAAACGATTTTTATTAGGTAAAGACGCTATTTTAATGGGTACTGGTAGTTTCTGGGAAGGCGTTGACTTACCAAATGATAGATTAGAACTTTTAATTGTGACGCGGTTACCATTTGAGTCTCCAGAGTCGTTAAATGTAAAGGCGAAAGAAAAAGAGTTTGAAGGTCAAGGTAGGGATGTATTCAGTGAGTATTCACTGCCTAGAGCAACAATGAAGCTTAAACAAGGGTTTGGACGCTTAATTCGGACGTCAACCGATAAAGGGGCAATGATTGCATTGGACAATCGATTGATAAATCAAAGTTATGGTAAAAAAATGATTGAAGTATTGCCGGATGAATTACAACTTATAAATGAACCATTGGCAGATATTATTATTGATTTAAAGACGTTTTTATCTAATTCTGATAGTTAATCAGAATTAGATAATGTCTGTTATAATATGACCGTATAAAACTAAGACAGGAGAAAAATTGATCATGCGAAGATCCCCCAAAAAATCAAAAAACATCGTTTTTCTTTCGATACTTGGTACGATATTAGTTATTGTGGTAAGTGCTTTTATTTTATATAATCGCGCAAAATCACCGATGGCTACAGCTGAAAAAGAAGCTGTTACAATTGCTAAAAAATACGCAAAACTAGATAAAGAAACAGCATTTTATAGATATAATAGGGATGCAACTTATTTTACAGTTGCAGGGACAACAAAAGCTAATAAAAGAATTTATGTGATTGTTGCTCAAAAAGGTGGAAAAGTTAAAGTCTTATCACAATCAAATGGTAAGACAAAAAATGATATTTTAACTTATATCTGGAATGAAAAAAAACCTAGTAAAATATTGAATGTCGGACTTGGTATATACAACGGTGTACCTGCATGGGAAGTGAGTTATTTGAACAAGAAAAAAGCTCTTTGTTATGAAACACTGCAGTTCTCAAATGGTAAAGTTTTAAAATCCGTTGAAAATATATAATTGTCTTATGGACTAATATATCTGACTAATGATATTATAAAAGGAATGAAATCGATCTAGCAACTAGGACCGTAATGAGGAGGAAGTTTATTGAAAACAATTAGTATAATTGATGCTAAAAACCATGTAGACGAAGAAGTAAAAATCGGTGTTTGGCTTACTAATAAAAGATCAAGTGGTAAGATTGCATTTTTACAATTACGAGATGGAAGTGCCTTTTTCCAAGGTGTCGTGATAAAAAGTAATGTCAGTGAAGAAACTTTTGAAATGGCAAAAGAGTTACATCAGGAATCTAGCCTTTACGTTATTGGTGAGATTCATGAAGATAAACGCTCACCATTTGGCTATGAAATTGAAGTTAAATCACTTGAATTAGTTGGTGATAGTCAAGATTATCCAATTACACCTAAAGATCATGGAACAGAATTTTTGATGGATCATCGTCATTTATGGTTACGTTCAACGAAACCATATGCAGTTATGCAAATTAGAAATGAAATTATTCGCGCAACATATGAATTTTTCAATAAAGAAGGTTTTATAAAGATTGATGCGCCTATCTTAACTGGTAGTGCACCAGAAGGTACAACTGAACTTTTCCATACTAAATATTTTGACAAAGATGCCTATTTGTCACAATCAGGTCAATTGTATGAAGAAGCTGGGGCAATGGCCTTTGGTAAAGTATTCTCATTTGGACCAACTTTTAGAGCTGAAAAATCTAAGACAAGACGCCATTTAATTGAATTTTGGATGATTGAACCCGAAATGGCATTTATGCACCAAGAACAAAGTCTTGAAGTACAAGAACAATATATTGCGTTCTTAGTACAAAATGTTTTAGATAACTGTGACTATGCTTTAGATATTCTCGAAAGAGATAAAGAAGTCTTAAAAAGTTATACAAAAACACCATTCCCTAAAATTTCTTATGATGAAGCCGTCGAATTATTACAAAATTCTGGTGAATTTCCTGATACTAAATGGGGTGATGATTTTGGATCTCCTGAAGAAACTTATTTGGCAGAACATTTCAGTATGCCAGTATTCGTTTTAAACTATCCTAAAGCAATTAAACCATTTTACATGAAACCACATCCAACGAGAGAAGACGTCGTTATTTGTGCTGACTTATTAGCTCCTGAAGGTTACGGCGAAATTATTGGTGGTTCAGAACGTGAAACTGATGTAGATAACTTAATAGCACAAATTAAAAAAGCTGGATTGAACGAAAAAGATTACGAATGGTATTTAGATTTAAGAAGATATGGTAGTGTTCCTCATTCAGGATTTGGTCTTGGATTAGAACGCGCAACAACTTGGATTACAGGTGAAGAACATATACGTGAGGCTATTCCATTCCCACGTCTATTAAACCGTATTTACCCATAAAAAAGTAGAGAAAAAGAACCTTTAAACGAAATTGTTTAAGGTTCTTTTCTTAATTAAGGAGGCATTTTCGTTATGGATGCATTTATGAGTCAATTTTTAGAAGCAGGGGAAACCCATGTGTCTAATTTAATTTTACGGAATTATCGAAAAATTGGATTATCAAGTGATGAATTAATTTTCTTAATCCATCTATTAAGCTTTAATCAAGCAGGTAATAAATTTCCAGATACAAATCAAATTGCCAGTCAAATGGGCGTGACGGCCCAGGAAACCTATACATTACTGCAGAAATTAATCGAAAAAAAAGTTATTTCTATCAAAACAATTGATGATTCAAATGGGTACAGCACCGATCAATTTGATTTTAGTGTGTTATATGAAAAATTAAATAATTTAAGTCATAGGACACAAGAAAAGGTTGAAGTTGTTAAGAGTAATAATTCTCGAAAAGAGGTTTATGAAAAAATTGAAGTTGAATTTGGAAGACCTTTATCACCAATGGAATTAGAAAGTATTAGCATGTGGATTGATCAAGACCACTATATTCCAGAACTAATTTTGATGGCGTTGAAAGAAGCTGTCCTTAATCAGGCATACAGTTTAAAATATATGGATAGAATTTTACTAAATTGGGAAAAGAAGCATATAAAAACAAGTCAAGACATAAAAAAAGATAAAGAAAAAAGACAACAACAGAACTTTTCAAATAATGTGAAGAATAATGACAATACAAAAGAATCTAATGATAAACCGGAAATACCCCTATATCATTGGTCAAATTAATGAAATAAATAAAAACCTGGCGATATTCAGAATTTTAACTGAATATCGCCAGGTTTTTATTTAACGAGTAGCAGACGAAACGGCTTTACTGCTGTCTGCTTTAGATGAAGCACTTGAACTAATAGCGGAGCTAGAACTACTAGATGAACTAGAACTTTCTGAAGAACTAGAACTACTTGAACTAGAAGAACTGCTTGAACTAGATTCTTCTGAAGAACTAGAACTATTTGATATCTTAGGAACTGAATATGAACTGCTATCTGCTGTTGTTGTTTCTGCAGTAGATGAATCTGTTAATGATAATTCGCCATTTTTCAGATAAACGTCAGAAGGTTTTGTCCAATCCGTATTTGAAACTGATTGGGAAACGTACTGCATTAAGTTTTTATAAATACCTACAGCTAGATGTTGAGAATTAACATCTAAGTAGTTATTTGCGACTAATGGTGAATCATAACCTGTCCAAACTGCAATTGAGTAATTTGAAGTATAGCCGGAAAATAATGAATCCATAACTGCGCTAGATGGAAATTTAGAAGCAACATTTGATGGATAATCAGTAGTACCGGTTTTACCCGCTTGGTAAAGACCCGGTATTTGAGCTGCCGTACCTGTACCATTAGAACTATTAATAACACCTTTTAGCATATCAGTAATCATATAAGCAGTTGATGTTTTCAGTGCTCTAGTACCTGAGCTAGAATAATTTTCAACTGTACCATCTTTTCTTTCAATTTCTGAAATATAAGTCCCTTTGTGATAAGTTCCACCATTTGCAAATGCTGCATAGGCTTCTGCATTTTGAGTCGTTGACATGTTTGCACCGATACCAGATGAGTAAGTATCAACTTGATCCTTAGAGACACCAAGTTTTTTGACGAATCCTTGGGCTTTTGATAATCCAACCGCTTCAAGTGTCCGAATAGCAGGGATATTACGTGATTGAATCAAAGCATTTCGCATTGTCATTGTTCCAAGATAGCTATTATCAAAATCATTTAATTGTTTTGTAGTAGCATCAGGGTAGTAATATTTTGTATCGCTAACTTTTTGATTAGTTGGGTAGTCTAGATATTCAATAGCAGGACCGTAATCCATAATAGGTTTCATGGTTGAACCGTTGCTTCGACTAGTTGCGACAGCCCGATTATACCCGAAAGTAACATTTGTTTGTTTACGGCCACCAATCATAGCTGAAATAGCGCCAGTTTTTGAATCAACCATGGTAACAGCTAATTGCATTTTACTGTCAGGATAGACCACATAGTTATTTGTATTAGCTATATCATAAAGTCGTTTCTGAGCATCCAAATCTAAGTTTGTACGAATCTTAAGACTACTGTTATAAGGATCAAAACCTTTATCTTTAACAGACTGAATAACTTCTTTTAAATAGGAATCAGAAATTTTTGCATTATAAGTATCTTTTTCGGCAGAATGTGATGTTCTTAGGCCTGAAGTAATTGGTGTCGCTTTAGCTGTACTTGCTTCGCTTGCCGAAATTTTGTTATTTGCTAACATTGCATCAATAACTTCATTACGTCGTTCCTTTGCGTATTCTGGATGCGCGTAAGGATTATAAGAAGATGGGGCATTAGGAATACCAGCAATTAACGCGATTTGTTCTGTATTTAATTTATTCAATTTTTTACCGAAATAGTAATTTGCAGCAGTTTGCATCCCGTAAATACCATTTCCCATAAAGACTTTGTTAGCATAGAACGTTAAAATCTGAGATTTACTGTATTTACGCTCTACTTGTAATGCTAGCCATGCTTCTTGCGCTTTTCGTTTTATTGTTTGATCAGATGCTTTTGTCGAAAAGACAGATAATTTAATAAGTTGTTGTGTTAAAGTACTACCACCTTGAAGACCAGCTGATCCACCAGTGATATTTGACAAGGCTGCACCTACAATTCGCACAGGATCAACGCCATTATGTTTATAGAAACGTTTATCTTCGATTGAAACAATGGCATCTTTTAATAGTTGCGGCATGTCAGACGATTCAGCGTAGACTCTTGAAGTTCCTAAGGTAGTGATGATTTCATCATTCTTTGCATAAATGACACTTGCAGGGGTACTTTCAAGACTACTTGATGTTATTTTTGGTGAATCTTTGGCGTAATAGAAAAATAAACTGATACTAGCAATTACGCCAATAACGAATAGAGCAAGTAAGCTCAAAAAAATACGTTTAAAAAGTTTACCTTTACTATTTTTACCTTTGTTGCCTTTTTTGTTAGTGCTTATTTCTTGTTCGCGTCGCGCAACACGAGTAGTACCTTTATTATCAGCTGTTGCCATAAATAAAATTCTCCTTTAATTATATAAAGCCTTAATTATAGATGCTCTATCATTTTATCAACGTATTTTAAATAGGGAATGACCGGATTTAAAGTATATTGTATCTCGAATCCTTCAGTTTGGACTGTTTTCAATGGAATTGATTTACGACCATTAACACTCTGCTTATCCCAGTAAGTAAATAGCGTTTTTGATGGTAGTAAGTAGACCTTACCTAAGGTTGTGAACTTCATTATAACAAAACTAATTCCTCTTTGTAATACACATGATTTCATATGGTTAATTTGGTGCTCATGAAAATTACTTAACGGAAATGAAGTTTTATTTTTAGTTTCTTTAGCTTCAAAATCTAAATAGTGGCCATCGTATATGCCATTGTAGTCAGTTGTTGACGCAGTTTGAAAGTAAGCTTCTTTAATAACAGCTGCACTTCGTTTAGGATAATCAACTTTTACAATTTGAATAGGCGTTGGTTTTTTGTGAATGACAGCCATATTATGAGCAAGGTAAAATGCGTTGCTTACGTTGATATCATCCTCTAATGACATCCCCCGTTTACCAAACAACAGCATATTTGACTTTTTTTGCGTATTTAAAGGTGATTGTTCATAAAGTTTTCCATTAGGATAATTAATACTCACAGTTATTTCACGCTCCAATCTAAAATATTATAACAATAAGTGATATAATTTAATAGCTTTAAAGGATTTGGTAACATATTCTTAATATAAGAAAGGAATATTTAATCAATTATGAAGCGTTTATGGGTGACTGGTTATAGAACATACGAATTAGGTATTTTTAATGAAAATGATCTTAAAATAAAAATCATTAAAAGCGCAATTAAAAAAAATATTATTAATGAAATAGAAAATGGATTGAAGTGGGTTATAACTGGCCCTCAGCTTGGTGTTGAGCAATGGACGGCACAAATTTGCCTAGATATACAAAATGAATATCCTGATTTCAAGGTATCAGTTATGCTACCATTCAAAGAGTTTGGTAATAATTGGAAAGATGATAAAAAATTAGTTTTAAATCAAATATTAAATGATGTAGATTTTTCTGATTATGTTAGTAAGGATACCTATCAGTCGCCACAGCAATTAAAAAATTATCAAACTTTTATGATAGAACACACAGATGGCGCGTTATTACTTTATGATTCAGAAAATGAAGGCAAAACAAAATTTGATTTATTAAAAATAAAGCAAACTAAAGAAGTGAAAAACTATGCATTACGTATGATAGATTTTATGGAATTAGAAGATATTGCAAACGAAATGGAAGAGGAACAAAATAATCATTTGAATTATTAAATAATTCTGCTATAATAAACAGGTATTAACATTATTTATGAGAAATTAGTGATGAGGTGTACGAATATGACGGATGTTAATTTTGTACCTAAAGATATCT
Source organism: Dellaglioa sp. CoH-56-MRSF-12 (assembly GCF_056782075.1). The sequence goes on along the minus strand of NZ_JBXAYD010000002.1, from coordinate 169,690 downwards.
TACAAAAACATTTTGAAACAAAAATGCGTGGATATGATTCTAAAGAAGTTGACGAATTTCTTGACGATGTTATTAAAGATTATGAAACCTTTGATAAGAAAGTCAAAAAACTTCAAGAAGAAAATGATCGTTTAATTGCTCAAGTCGACGAACTTACAAAACAGGTTACTGTTGGTAAAAGTTCACAGACGACCCAAACAACATCTACAACTTCAAATATGGATATTCTTAAACGATTATCTAATTTGGAACGTCGTGTGTTTGGTGCACAGTTAGATGAGAATGAAAATTCTAGAAATCAATTTTAAATTAATTGAATGATGTAATATAGATTCAGTGTAAATTTCGGGTAATTGCGGTCTATTAAGTTAGGCTGAGGAAAGTCCATGCTTGCACAAGCTGAGATGCTTGTAGTGTTCGTGCTTGGTGAAAAAATAAGCCAAGGTACCTTCGGGTAACGGCGGATAAAATGACTAAGGCTTCGGCTATGTCAAAGTAATCTGTAAAGTGCCACAGAGACGATACAATATTGGAAACGGTATTGCTGGAACGCGGTAAACCCCACGAGTAGGCAACCCAAACTTTGGTAGGGGCGCTTCATGACGGAAATGAACAAATCATGGGGGCAGATAATATCTGGAGATAGATGATTACCACTGATTTCATCGCCTGAGATGGATGACGTACAAAACATGGCTTATAGAAATTTACATGATTTCAGGATGAACTAGGATGAAGAATTTTCTTTTATCCTAGTTTTTTTATTAAAAAAATTAAATTATAGTGAAGGTGCAAAATGGAAACTTTTAAATTATTGGCAACCGCAGCTAGCGGTATTGAGTCAATTGTTGGAAACGAACTTAAACATATGGGTTATGATGTTCAAGTAGAAAATAGTCGTGTCCGCTTCGAAGGAACAATGGAAGATGTTATTAATACAAACCTATGGTTGAGAACCGCAGATCGCGTTAAAATCATTGTTGGTGAGTTTACGGCTACGACTTTTGACGATTTATTTGAACAAACAAAAGCAATCTCTTGGGATAAGTTTTTACCATTAGATGCGGAATTCCCTGTTCAAGGAAAATCTCAAAAATCAACACTCTATAGTGTTCCAGATGCCCAAGCAATCGTGAAAAAAGCAATTGTTGATCAATTAAGTGATGTCTATCACCGTACAACACGCTTACCAGAGACGGGTTCAAAATATCCATTGGAAGTTGCTATTAATAAAGATAACGTCTTATTGACACTTGATACAACGGGTAGCAGTTTATTTAAACGTGGTTATCGTGTTGAAAAGGGTTATGCTCCTTTAAAAGAAAATATGGCAGCTGCGTTAGTTATGTTAACTAATTGGTATCCAGAAAAACCTTTTGTTGATCCAGTATGTGGTTCAGGAACAATCCCAATTGAAGCTGCATTAATGGGACATAATATTGCACCTGGTATCGGTCGTTATTTTGTATTCGAAGATTGGGATTTTGTTGAAAAAGGACTATTTGATCGTTTAAGAGAAAAAGCAAAAGGTGAAGCAAATCTTGATGTAGTATTAGATATAGCAGGTTATGATATTGATGCTGGCATGATTGAAATTGCTAAAAAGAATGCCGCTGAAGCTGGCGTCTTGGATAGTATTGAATTCAAGCAACTTGCTGCAAAAGATTTTACAACAGAAAAAGAAAATGGTGTTTTAGTCGCTAACCCACCATACGGTGAACGATTGAGCGATACTGAATCTGTACGTGTTTTATACAAACAGATGGGTGTTGTTTATAAACAAATGCCTACTTGGAGTAAATATATCTTAACAAGTGACTTAACTTTTGAAGAATATTATGGTTCAAGAGCATCTAAAAAACGTAAGCTATATAATGGCTCATTGAGAACGGATTATTTCCAATATTGGGGTAAACGTAAACCAAGAGCATAATAAATAATAAGTTTAAAAGCTATCTAATCAACGATTAGGTAGCTTTTTTTATTTAAGATAAAAAAAATAAGTGTTATCTCTTTACTTATTAATAGTAAGTGATATACTAAGTTTATTCAAATAGAGAAGGGGAAATTAATTATGAAAACTCAATTATTAGATCTTATGGAACAACGTCGTTCAATTTACGCTTTAGGGGATAAAGTAAGTCAAACACCTGATGAAATTACTGGTGTTATCGAGGATGCTATAAAGAAATCACCAACATCATTCAATAATCAAACAATTAGAGCAGCAATTTTATATGGTAAAAATTCAGACATGGTTTGGGATATCGTTGAAAAACGTCTTAAATCTGAGGTTCCTAATGCTGAAGCATATAAGAAAACTCAAGAAAAGATTGCAACATTCCGTGCTGGATTTGGAACAATATTATACTTTATAGATACTGATGTTGTTGCTCAAAATGAAAAAGATTTTGCTTTATACGCTGATAACTTCAGAGTTTGGGCAGAACAAGGTTTGGGCGGTGCTCAACAAAGTGTTTGGACAGTATTAGCTGAAAATGGTATTGGCGCAAGTTTACAACATTATAATCCACTTATTGATACTGAAATTAAAAATGCGTTTAATATCCCTGGAAACTGGGAATTACGTGCACAAATGCCATTTGGTTCAATTGAAGCAGCGGCAGGAGATAAAGATTTCATGTTAGATGATGACAGATTCTTAGTTATTAAATAATAGTTCAAAAAGATGAAACTTAAGGTTTCATCTTTTTTTATGGAAAAATATAGAATATCTGATCAATTATGTTAAGCTTTAAATATAGAAGAATAATTTTATTGTGTTAGAGGAGATCATAAGCATGAAAAAATATCAAAAAACATATTTTTATCAACCCGAGCTAGCTAAAACGGTTATTTTATGGTCATGGACGTTCTGCTTATTTTTAGGTAGTTTATTATTATGGTTAGAGATAACAACATTACAAATTTGGACAATTGTTTTATTTATACTTTTTCTTATTGTATCAATTGTTCAAATCTTGAATCGTAAATTAATAGTTGACGACAAAAATATTAAGTTAACTAAGGTTATTCGAAAACATAATGAAATAATTGAAATTTCCGCAATAAAACAAGTTAAATTAAGAAGATTTGGACTATCTTTTTATTTAGCCAATAGTAAAAAGTCAGTTGTTTTGAATTCTAGAAGCAAGTTACAATTATACACGGACCTTAAAAAGGGAAATAAATGATGCCAATAGGTGTCATTTATTTTTTTATAAAAAAGAAATATTAAAAAGAGAAATAGCTTGAATATCCATTAAAATACGAACTATTTTTATTAATTTTTTAATTTCGTCCTTTTTTTGCTTTGACACAACGCTGAGTTGTTGATAGAATAGGTTTATTAAATTTGGAGGTAATCGAATGGCAAAGATAGCAATTGTAATGGGATCGATTTCCGACTGGACCACAATGAAATTTACGGCTAATTTATTAGATGAACTTGATATTGAGTATGATAAAAAAGTTATTTCGGCACATCGAATGCCAATAGAAATGATTAAATTTGCAGAAAGTGCGGATAAAAATGGGTATGAAGTTATTATTGCTGGTGCGGGTGGTGCCGCACATTTACCAGGAATGATTGCAGCTTCAACCGTCATCCCTGTAGTAGGCGTTCCGGTGCAGTCCCATGCGCTAAATGGAATAGACTCTTTACTGTCAATTGTTCAGATGCCTGCGGGAACACCCGTAGCAACTATGGCAATTGGTAAAGCAGGTGCAACAAATGCCGGCATCTTTGCCGCAAAAATTTGTGCCTTAAGTGATTCAACTATAAAAGATAATTTAAAGTCATATCAATTATCACTCCATCAAAAATCTTTGGAAAGTAGTGATTTACTTGATTAAAAGGATATTACCAGGACAAACAATTGGTATTATTGGTGGTGGTCAGCTAGGACAAATGATGACAACGTCTGCAAAAGAAATGGGTTATCGTGTGATTATATTAGATCCGCAAAAAGATTGCCCAGCTGCTCAGGTTGCGGACAAACAAGTGATTGCAGATTATGACGATGAGATTGCTATTTTAAATCTTGCAAAAATGTGTGATGTACTAACGTTTGAGTTTGAAAATGTAGATGCTGATACGATTGATGCAGCAAAGCAATATTGCTATGTTCCACAAGGGTCGACTGCACTGCGTATTTCACAAGATAGAATTAGTGAGAAACAATTTTTGGAAGCTCATAATTATCCAATCGCACCATTTAAATTAATACAAAGTTTTGATGATTTAGAAAATGCCATTAAAATAACTGGGTACCCATCAATTTTAAAAACGATTCGTGGCGGATATGATGGTAAAGGACAAGTTATTTTAAAGACAAGTGCTGATTTGATTGAAGCGGGAAAATTGATTCAAAATAGAACATGCGTGTTAGAAGGCTTTGTTCAGTTTGATCGTGAAGTTTCCGTTATCATTGCTAGAAATGAATTAGGCCAACAAAGTATTTTTCCGATTATCGAAAATCAACATCGTCATAATATTTTACATGAGAGTTCTTGTCCGAGTCGTTTATCGATTGAGACAAGAAAAGAAGTTGAAATTATTGCAAGTCAAATTGCTGATGATTGTTTGTCTGTTGGAACAATGGGGATTGAATTTTTTGTTTCAGATTCAGGTGGCGTTTATGTTAATGAAATTGCACCTAGACCACATAATTCCGGACATTTAACAATTGAGGCCTGTTCCTTATCACAATTTGAAGCGCATATTAGAGGAATTTGTAATTTACCAATGTTAAAACCACAGTTGTTAAGTCATGCTATTATGATTAATATTTTGGGACAACATGTCCAGTCAGTATTAAATGAAATTCAAAATGAAGGTCAATGGCGGTTTCATTTTTATGGTAAAAATGAAGCAAAACAAGATCGTAAGATGGGTCATGTAACGATATTAACCGATAATATTGAGCAAGCTAAAATTGATGTATATCAAACGAAAATTTGGGATTAAGAGAGGAAGATAAAAATGATTGATCGTTATACAAATGCTGAGATGGGTGCCATATGGTCAGATGAAAATAAATATAAAGCTTGGTTAGAAGTTGAAACATTAGCTAGTGAGGCTTGGGTTGAACTAGGCCATGTTCCAGCAGAAGACGCTGAAAAAATTCGTAAAAATGCTAGTTTTGATATTGATCGTATTTTAGAAATTGAACAAGAAACAAAGCATGATGTCGTTGCCTTTACAAGAGCTGTCTCAGAATCTCTAGGGGAAGAACGTAAGTGGGTTCATTATGGATTAACTTCTACAGATGTAGTTGATACAGCGTATGGATCTATTTTAAAACAGGCTAATGAAATTTTGCGTAAGGATATTGAAGAATTTATGGCTGTTTTAGCTGATAAAGCAGTTGAATATAAAGATACTGTTATGATGGGTAGAACACACGGTGTACATGCTGAACCAACAACATTTGGATTGAAAATTGCATTGTGGTATTCTGAAATGAAACGTCATCAAATTCGTTTTAATGATGCAGCATTAGATGTTGAAGCTGGAAAAATTAGTGGTGCTGTAGGAACATTTGCCAATATCCCAATGTTTGTGGAAACTTATGTTTGTGAGCATCTTGGAATTAGACCTCAAGAAATATCGACACAAGTCTTACCACGAGATTTACATGCTAATTATGTTTCTGAGATGGCTCTTCTTGCAACATCGATTGAAAAAATGGCAACAGAAATTCGTGGATTACAAAAAAGTGAGACACGAGAAGTTGAAGAATATTTCGCTAAAGGCCAAAAAGGTTCATCAGCTATGCCACATAAACGTAATCCAATTGGTTCAGAAAATATTACAGGGTTAGCGCGTGTCATTCGAGGACATATGGTCACTGCCTTCGAAGATGTTACATTATGGCATGAACGAGATATTTCACATAGCTCTGCAGAACGTATTATATTACCCGATACAACTATTTTATTAGATTACATGCTACGTCGCTTTACAAAAATAGTTAAAGAATTAACAGTATTTCCGGAAAATATGAAAAAAAATATGGACCGTACTTTTGGTCTTATTTACAGCCAAAGAGTTTTACTTAAATTAATTGATAGTGGCATGTCTAGAGAGGCTGCATATGATTTAATTCAACCTAAGACGGCAATCTCTTGGGATCAACAAATACAGTTCCGTCCCTTATTAGAAGCAGATGAACAAATAATGTCTGCATTAACTCAAGCAGACTTAGATGATGCTTTTGATTATCATTATCATATTAGAAATGTTGATGCTATTTTCGAACGAATTGGTCTCATTTAAAGAAATATGTAAACCATAAAGTTATTTTAATAGCTTTATGGTTTTTTGTTTGCCATAATACGAACTTTAAATTAAAAAAATATAAAAATAATCGTATTTTACCTTGATAAATTATATAGTAATTGTTAAACTATATTTGTAAAGAACGAACTATTTAGTTAAAAAGTATATTTTTATATGTTTTTATTCTTAAGGGGGCTATTCGCTTGGATCAATTGATTTACGAAGGAAAAGCTAAAGATGTTTATCAAACTAATGATGAAGAAGTATTAAGAATGGTATACAAAAACCAAGCTACCGCACTTAATGGTAAACGGAAAGAAGAAATATTAGGTAAGGGATTATTAAGCCATCAAATATCTGATATTATTTTTTCTTATTTAATGGCAAACGGTATTAAAACACATTTCATTGAAGATGTTTCTAAAACCGAACAATTAGTTAAAAAAGTTGAAATAATTCCAATTGAAGTTGTTTTACGAAATACTATTGCAGGTAGTTTTGCTCGTAAATTTGATCAAGTTGAAGGAACTAAATTAACAGTTCCTGTTATTGAATACTATTATAAGAATGATGCTCTAGACGATCCTGGAATAAATGAGTCACAAATTTTTGCGTTAAATTTTGCGACTAAAATAGAAATGGACGAAATAAAGAAACAAGTCCTTCATATTAATCAGCTACTGTATAAATTATTTAAAGACATCAATATTGATTTAATTGATTTTAAACTTGAATTCGGTCGGTATCATGGGGAACTTATTTTGGCAGATGAATTTTCACCTGATAATGCACGTTTATGGGATTCGAAGACACATAAATCATTAGATAAGGATATTTTCAGAAAAAACCAAGGTAGCATTATTCCAGTATATCAAGATGTTTTAAACCGACTAAAAAATCGAAATGAGGTCAAATAATGTATAGTGTAAAAGTTTACGTTACATATAAAGAATCAGTTTTAGATCCGCAAGGTCAAGCTGTTAATGAAGCGATTAACCGATTAGGATTCTCAGGTGTTAGTGACGTTCGAGTTGGTAAATATTTTGTGTTAAAGGTTGAAGCAACTGAATTAGAGATAGACCAAAAAATTGATGCGATTTGTGATAAATTATTAGCTAATCCAAATATGGAGCAATATCGTTACGAACTTGAAAAAGTGGAGGCTTAATCATGAAATTTGCAGTTGTTGTATTTCCTGGTTCAAATTGTGATTATGATTTACTTCACGCTATTCGGGATGGTTTACATGAACAAGCTGAGTTTGTGTCGTATACAGAGGAATCTCTTGATGGTTTTGATGGTGTATTACTTCCAGGTGGATTTTCATACGGCGATTACTTAAGAAGTGGGGCAATTGCCAGTTTATCACCCATTATGAATGAAGTGAGACGTTTTGCGGATGAAGGTAAACTAGTGTTTGGAACCTGTAATGGATTTCAAATGTTAACGGAAATGCAACTACTTCCAGGTGCATTAATTCAAAATAAAAATATTAAATTTATTTGTAAGCCAGTTACTTTGGAAATTGTTAATAATCAAACGCGTTTTACAACTGATTATAAAACGCAAACGACAATTGAATTACCAATTGCTCATGGCGAGGGTAATTATTATTGTGATGATGAAACATTAGCTTCTCTTAAGAAAAATAATCAAATTATTTTTAGATATCAAGATAACCCAAATGGAAGTATTGATAATATTGCTGGAATTATTAATGAGCGTGGAAATGTACTTGGTATGATGCCGCATCCAGAACGTGCTATTGAAGCATTGCTCGGTTCAACGGACGGCCTAAATTTATTTAAATCGATGTTAACGACATACACAGAGGGAGTGGGTTAATTTGGTTACAAAACAAGAACCGACGGCACAAATAATTGAAGATACCAAATTATATCAAAATTGGGGATTAACTGATTCAGAATATAAGTTAATTAAAGATGATATTTTAAGTCGTCAACCTAACTATACTGAAACTGGTTTATTTTCAGTAATGTGGAGTGAGCATTGTTCTTACAAAAATTCCCGCCCCGTTTTAAAACATTTTCCAAATTCTGGGCCGCAAGTTTTACAAGGACCTGGAGAAGGTGCTGGTGTTATTGATATTGGTGATGGTAAAGCAGTTGTATTTAAAGCTGAAAGCCATAATCATCCCTCAGCTGTTGAACCCTATGAAGGTGCCGCAACAGGTGTCGGCGGTATTATCAGAGATATTTTTTCAATGGGGGCAACACCTATTGCACTTCTTGACAGTTTACGTTTCGGTGAACTAGATAATGAGCACACTAAGTATCTTGTTTCAGAAATTGTAGCTGGTATCGGAGGATACGGTAACTGTATTGGTATTCCAACTGTTGGTGGAGAAATAGGATTTGATCCTTGTTATGAGGGTAACCCACTAGTAAATGCAATGTGTGTTGGACTGATTGATCATAAAAATATTCAAAAAGGCCAGGCAAAAGGTGATGGAAATCTAGTTATTTATGTTGGTGCTAAAACGGGTCGTGATGGTATTCATGGGGCAACGTTTGCTTCTGATGAATTTGCTGATGATAAAGAAACACAGCGTTCAGCTGTTCAAGTTGGTGATCCATTCATGGAAAAATTATTAATGGATGCTTGTCTCGAACTTATTCTAGATCATCCAGACTGGTTAGTTGGTATTCAAGATATGGGAGCTGCTGGATTAGTTTCGTCAACTGCTGAAATGGCCTCGAAAGCTAAATCAGGGATGGTACTTGATTTAGATAACGTTCCACAACGTGAAACTAATATGTCTGCTTACGAAATGATGTTATCTGAATCTCAAGAACGGATGGTTCTTTGTATTAAACCTGAATTTGAAACTAAAGTTATCAATTTATTTAAAAAATATGATTTAGAAGCCGTTAATATCGGGTATGTAACAGAAAATACGGATTATGTTTTAATACATGAGGGAAAAATTGTTGCTAATATTCCCGTTGATTCTTTAGCAAGTGATGCACCAGTCTATCATAAGGAACAAAAAGAACCTGCAAGAATCAGCAAATTTAAAGCGCAGTCTGATTTTATACCTGAAATAGAAAATACGAAGCAAACTTGGTTAGATTTGTTACAACAACCAACAATCGCATCCAAAAAATCATTGTACGAAACGTACGATTCTCAAGTTAAAGTCAATACAGTGGTTAGACCTGGTAGTGATGCAGGTGTTATTCGAATTAGAGAAACTAATAAGGCACTCGCAATGACAACAGATTGTAATGCGCGTTATATTTACTTGAATCCTAAGGTTGGTGGTCAAATTGCTGTTTCTGAAGCAGCGCGTAACATAGTTGCATCTGGTGGACAACCACTCGCTATTACAGATTGCTTAAATTATGGACGTCCTGAAAATCCAGAAATTTTTTGGGAATTTGATCAAAGTGCTATCGGTATTTCTGAAGCATGTGACTTATTTAATACACCTGTTATTTCTGGTAATGTCTCTTTATATAATGAATTTAATGAACAAGCCATTTATCCAACGCCAATGATTGGAATGGTTGGTTTAATTAAAGATGTTAAAAATATAACAACGCAAGATTTTAAACATGCTAATGATTTAATTTATTTAGTGGGTACAACTTATAATGATTTTAATGGTTCAGAAATTCAGAAAATGACTACTAACGAGATTTCCGGAGATATTAAACATTTTGATTTAAAGACTGAACAAAGTAACCAAGCGTTTGTTTTAGAAGCTATCGAATCTGGTTTAGTCGAAAGTGCACATGATTTATCTGAAGGTGGTCTAGCCGTTGCTTTAAGTGAATCCGTATTTAAAAACGATTTAGGTATTGATATTAATGTAAATATGACAGATGCACAACTTTTCTCAGAATCACAATCGCGATTCATTTTATCGATTAAATCAGAAAATAAGACAGATTTTGAAAATTTAATGAATCAAACTGCTGAAAAAATTGGCTGTGTTACAGCAGACCAATTAATTAACGTGACGACAAAAGGGAGTAAGATAACTCTTACAACTTCTGAAGCCAAACAAGTTTGGGAGGATGCAATTCCGTGCCTAATGAAATAAGAAGTTTAAATGAAGAATGTGGTGTTTTTGGTGTTTGGGGAAATGAAGATGCAAATCAGATTACCTATTTTGGTCTGCATAGTTTACAACATCGCGGCCAAGAAGGTGCAGGAATTGTATCAAATGATGAAGGTAAACTAATTGGTTATAGAGGATTAGGATTACTATCAGATGTTTTTAGAAATCCTGAAAAAATAAAAAAATTAACCGGTAATGCAGCTATTGGACATGTACGTTATGCAACGGCCGGTAGTAACGGAATTGATAACATTCAGCCATTTTTATTTGATTTTTACGATACACAGTTTGCCTTAGCCCATAATGGTAATTTAACTAATGCGGTAACGCTTAGAAATGAGTTAGAGCAAGATGGGGCTATTTTCAAATCAAGTTCGGATTCAGAGGTTTTGATGCACTTAATTCGTCGTTCATCACAAGACACTTTGCATGAACAGGTTAAAGACGCATTAAATCAAGTACATGGTGGGTTTGCTTACTTATTAATGACGTCAAACTACATGATTGCGGCACTTGATCCAAATGGATTTAGACCACTATCTATTGGTCAAATGGTAAATGGTGCTTACGTCGTTGCAAGTGAAACCTGTGCTTTAGATTCTGTTGGGGCAGAATTCGTTCGCGATGTGAACCCTGGTGAAATCGTCACTATTACTGACGAAGGGCTATCAATTGACGTTTATACAACTGAAACTAAAATGTCAATTTGTTCAATGGAATATATTTATTTTGCAAGACCGGATTCGGATATTTGTGGGATTAATGTCCATTCTGCTCGTAAAAGAATGGGTCGCAAACTAGCACGAGAAACGGGTATTGATGCAGATATGGTTATTGGTGTACCAAATTCCTCATTGTCTGCAGCTAGTGGTTATGCAGAAGAAAGTGGCATTCCTTATGAAATGGGATTAGTTAAAAATCAATATATTGGCCGGACCTTTATTCAACCCACCCAAAGACTTAGAGAACAAGGGGTGCGAATGAAATTATCAGCTGTTAAAAGCGTGGTTAAGGGTAAAAAGATTATTTTAGTCGATGATTCAATTGTTCGGGGGACAACGAGTAAACACATTGTTAGATTGTTAAAAGAAGCTGGAGCTGCTGAAGTTCATTTGCGAATTGCGTCACCACCTCTTAAATACCCTTGTTTTTATGGGATTGATATTCAAAAGCAATCTGAATTAATTGCCGCAAATAAATCAATTGAAGAAATGAAGGCTATTATTGGGGCAGACTCATTAGCATTTCTAAGTGAAGCTGGATTAATTGCTTCAATTGGTTTGAATTTAGATGCCCCATATTCAGGACTATGTATGGCTTACTTTAATGGTGATTATCCAACGCCATTATATGATTACGAGGATGAGTATTTAGCAAACTTAACGACAGAAAAGTGAGGACTTCAAAATGGTAAATGCTTATCAAAAATCGGGTGTTGATGTGAATGCAGGGTATGACGTCGTTAATCGAATTAATAAACAAATGTCACTGGTAAATGAAACAAGTTCAGTTGGTGGATTTGGAGGACTCTTTGATCTCAGTCGATTAGGTATTATAGAGCCACTTATGGTTTCAGGTACTGATGGCGTTGGCACCAAATTGATGGTTGCCTTTGAAACAAATCGACATGACACAATTGGGATTGATTGTGTGGCTATGTGTGTTAATGACATTGTTGCTCAGGGTGCAACGCCTCTATACTTTTTGGACTACTTAGCGACTGGCAAAACTGAACCTCAAAAAATTGAAAGTATTATTTCTGGGGTAATTAAAGGATGTCAAACAGCACATATGAATCTTATTGGTGGTGAAACAGCTGAAATGCCAGGGATGTATCAAAAAACACATTATGATATGGCCGGATTTGCGGTTGGTGTTGTTGAAAAAAGTCAATTAATAGATGGTCATTCAATTCAAGAAAATGACATTTTAATTGGAATTTCGTCAACCGGTATTCATTCAAATGGATTCTCACTTGTTAGAAAGATATTTCTTGAAGACATGGCTTTTAATTTAGATGAAGCTTTACCAGAAATACCTAATGAATCACTTGCTGAAATATTAATGACACCAACAAAAATTTATGTAGATGATCTGATTCCTTTATTTCAAGATAATTTGATTAAAGGCGCAGCACATATTACAGGTGGTGGCTTTATTGAAAATATACCAAGAATGTTACCAGAAGGGCTAAAAGCAACAATTAATCTAGGATTATGGCCAGTACTACCAATTTTTGATGCCATCTCTAGATACGGTGAGATACCCCATTCAGAGATGTATGAAATTTTTAATATGGGTATTGGAATGGTTTTGGCTGTTGATAAAGCTAACGTTGAACAGGTGCTGACACAATTAAATAAAGAAACTGTACACGCTTATGAAATAGGCAGTATAGAAATTAAAAATACTGATCAAACGGTCGAATTGGTAGGTAAATAAAATGGTCAAAGTAGCAATTTTTGCATCAGGGACCGGTTCTAATTTTGAATTTATTGCAGATAATCAGGCATTAAAAGATGCAGGATTAGAAATTGAAGTTTTAGTTTGTGATCGACCAAAAGCGGCTGTCATTAAAAAGGCAGCACGTAGAGGAATTCCAACCTTTATTATTCAACCTAAAGACTTTGAAAATCGTAGTCATTATGAACAAGTGATTGTTAATGAATTAGCTAAGTATCAAATCGACACCATTTTATTGGCGGGTTATATGCGTGTGATTACAAGTACATTATTGAGTAAGTATCCGATGGAAATTATTAATATTCATCCCGCAATGTTACCCCTTTTTCCAGGTATTCATGGAATTGAGGATGCGTATAAGGCAGGTGTTAGTGTAACTGGTGTGACGATACACTACATTGACGAAGGTGTTGATACGGGGCCAATTATAGCGCAACAAAGTATTCCTATTTTACCAAATGAAACACTTGAACAATTGGAAAGTAAGATTCATGATGTTGAACACCAACTATATCCAAAGGTGATTCTAAATTTATTAAACAATAAAAAGGGAGATTAATAAGATGAAAAGAGCTTTGATAAGTGTATCTGATAAAACTGGTGTTGCAGACTTCGCTCAGGGATTAATCAAACGTGGATTTGAAATTATTTCAACTGGTGGTACGTTTAATATTTTAAAGGATGCCGATATCGCTGTAATTAGAATTGAAGATGTGACTCACTTTCCAGAAATGCTTGATGGACGAGTTAAAACATTACACCCAATGATTCATGGTGGGTTATTAGCAAGGCGTGACAATCCAGCTCATATGGCTAAATTAGAAGAAGAACATATTGCCTTAATCGATTTAGTTTGTGTAAACTTATATCCCTTTAAAGAAACGATTGAAAAACCTGGTATTACTGAGTCAGAAGCTATTGAGCAAATCGATATTGGTGGGCCTTCAATGTTGCGTTCTGCTGCCAAAAATTTTGAATCTGTTTATGTTGTTGTCGATAAAGCTGATTATCCGTCTGTTTTAGATAAACTCGATGATGATAAAATGGATAATCAGTTTCGTCGACAATTAGCAGCTAAAGCGTTTAGACACACGGCTGCATATGATACTTTAATATCATCTTATTTAACAAAAGAATTAGAAATTGAATTTCCTGAAAAATTGTCATTAACATATGATTTCAAACAAGGAATGCGTTATGGTGAAAATGCACATCAAAAAGCGGCTTTCTATCAATCAGCTTTACCAAATGCTTTTTCGATTGCTGCCGCTAAACAATTACATGGTAAAGAGTTATCGTATAACAATATTAAAGATGCCGACGCTGCTTTAAAAGTTGTCTCAGAATTTAAGCAACCTGCTGTCGTTGCGATGAAACATATGAATCCTTGTGGGGTTGGTACTGGAGAAACGATTAATGCTGCATGGAAAAAAGCATTTGATGCTGATAAAACGTCAATTTTCGGAGGCATTATTGCCTTAAATCGTGAAGTTGATTTAGAAACAGCAACTGAATTACATCATTTATTCCTTGAAATTATTATCGCACCAAACTTCACAGATGCTGCATATGATATTTTAGCTAAGAAGAAAAATCTTCGTGTTATGACAATTGATTTCAGTCAAAAGGACCAAGCTGATAAATATGAATATGTCTCAGTGATGGGTGGCTTACTTGTTCAAGAACGTGATCAAGTCATTGACCAAATGGAAGAATTAAAAACGGTAACTGAAAAATTACCAACAAGTGATGAAAAAGAAGCAATATTATTCGCTCAAAGAATTGTGAAGCATGTTAAGAGTAATGCGATTGTAATTGCAACTAAGGATCAAACACTTGGAATTGGTGCGGGTCAAATGAACCGTGTCGGATCGGTTAAAATTGCGTTAGAGCAAGCACTAGAACATGGGATGGTAGAACCATTTGTCTTAGCTTCAGATGCTTACTTCCCAATGGATGATAGTGTTGAATATGCTGCTGATCATGGTATTACGGCAATTATTCAACCGGGAGGGTCAATTAAAGACCAAGAGTCAATTGATATGGCTAATCGCAAAAATATTGCTATGGTATTTAGTGGCCGTCGTCATTTCAAACATTAAATTGTTAAAATGAGTCTATCTTTTTAACCTATGAAAGGATTATTTTAAATAATGAAAATTTTAGTTATTGGTTCTGGCGGACGTGAACATGCCATCGCACGTAAATTTATTGAAAGTGATACTGTCTCAGATGTTTACTGTTTACCCGGAAACCCTGGGATGAATAACAACGGGATTAAATCTGTGGGTATTGATATCACTAATTGGATTGGCATGACAACCTTTGTCCGTGAAAATGACATTGATTGGACTTTTGTTGGACCAGAAATTCCACTGATAGATGGCATAACTGATTTTTTTCGTGAAGAAAACCTAGTTATATATGGGCCTTCAAAAGCCGCTGCCCAGTTAGAGGGGTCAAAGGAATTTGCGAAACAAGTTATGGCGTCAGCCAATATCCCGACAGCTAACTATCAGACATTTACCGATTACCAGACTGCATTAGATTATATGACGCACCAATCATTCCCAATAGTTATTAAAGCAAATGGATTAGCTGGTGGTAAGGGCGTTATTATTGCTCAAGATCTATCAGAAGCAACTGATGCTTTGCGTTCATTTTTAGTCCAACAACAATTTAATACAACAGAAGTATTAATTGAAGAGTACCTTGAGGGTGAAGAATTTTCATTGATGGCATTTATTGATCGAGATAAAGTTTATCCGATGCCAATTTCTCAAGACCATAAACGGGCATTTGAGGGAGATAATGGTCCTAATACCGGCGGAATGGGCGCATATTGTCCAGTTCCACAAATTTCAGAAGATGTTGTTACGGAATCAATTGAAAAAATTGTTCAGCCAACAGCGGATGAAATGATGAAACGTGGTATTCCATTCACAGGTATTTTATATGTGGGAGTAATTTTAACTAAAGACGGTCCAAAAGTAATTGAATACAATGTTCGGTTTGGCGACCCCGAAACTGAAGTCGTATTACCAAGATTAAAAACGGATTTTGCATTAGTTATTTCAAAATTATTGCAGCATGAAAGTCCATCTTTACAATGGGAAACAGAGGGAATCACTCTAGGTGTCGTTATTGCCGCTGATGGGTATCCAGAAAATCCTGAAAAAAATATTACATTACCCAATTTAAGTGACTTTAAGTCACTTTCCAACAGAATTGATTTTGCAGGTGTAAAATTAGTTGATAAGAAATTAGTTAGTGCAGGTGGACGCATTTATATTATGCATGAATCAGGCGTAGACATGGCAGATGCACAACAGAAACTTTATCAGTTAATTGCTGATTTTGAAGCACACAAAACATTTTACAGAATGGATATTGGTTATAGGGCGAATCTAAAATAAAAAAACGTTCATGTTTACTTATAGTACAAGTAAGCATGAACGTTTTATGAGTTTATGACAGATTAATTAGTGACAATTGAAACATTTGCGGCCTGTAAACCACGGCTACCTTCTTTAATTTCAAATGTTACATTTTGACCAGTTCCAAGTACTTTAAATGCGTCAGATTGTATAGCGGTATAATGGACAAATATCTCTTTTTCATCACCATAAGCAATGAATCCATAACCTTTTTGTGCGCTAAACCATTCAACAATGCCAGATTCCATATCAAACGCCTCCCAAAATTGGTCGTAAAGTTTAAGTACTTCTACAGTATAGGTAACTTTAACCAGTAGTGCAACTAATGACAATCGCAGTTTTCTCAGTTATACTTAAAAGAACTTAATATGAAGGGATGATCAATTTGAACGATATAGAAATTGCACAAAAAAACGTGATGAAACCAATCGAAGAAGTAGCTAACGAGATTGGTTTGAAAAAAACTGATATTGAACCATATGGTAATTTTAAGGCAAAAATAAACTTACCTTTAGATTTACCTAAAAATAAAAATTCTAAGTTAATTCTCGTTACAGCAATTAGTCCCACTCCAGCTGGAGAAGGTAAATCAACCGTAACAGTTGGTTTAGGGGATGCTATGCATCGTTTGAATGAGAAAGTTATGATTGCTCTCAGAGAACCTTCTTTAGGTCCTGTTATGGGGATGAAGGGTGGCGCAACTGGTGGTGGTTATTCTCAAGTTGTCCCAATGGAAGATATTAATTTACACTTTACAGGTGATATGCATGCTTTAACAACTGCAAATAATACACTTGCTGCTTTGATTGATAATCATATTCAGCAAGGTAACGATTTAAAAATTGATCAAAGACGTATCATTTGGAAACGAGTACTTGATATTAACGATCGTGCATTACGCCATGTTGTAGTAGGCCTTGGTGGCCCAATGCAAGGGATACCTAGAGAAGATGGATTTGATATTACAGTTGCCAGTGAATTAATGGCTATTTTGTGTTTGTCAAAAGATATTAAAGATCTAAAATCAAGAATCAGTGATATTGTTGTAGCATACAATATAGATAAAAAACCAATTACAGTTGCTGATTTAGGTGTAACTGGTGCAATTAGTTTGTTATTAAAAGATGCAATTAAACCTAATTTAGTTCAGACTTTAGAGCATACACCTGCCATTATTCACGGCGGACCTTTTGCTAATATCGCACATGGCTGTAATAGTGTTCTTGCAACACAAACTGCCTTACAATTGGGCGACTATGCAATTACGGAAGCGGGATTTGGGGCTGACTTAGGTGCTGAAAAATTTCTTGATATCAAAACACCAATCTTAGGTAAGACACCTGATACAATTGTTCTTGTTGCTACAATCCGCGCTTTGAAAATGCATGGCGGAGTTGCTAAAACTGAATTGAATACTGAAAATGTTGCTGCTTTAAAAGCAGGATTTGTTAATTTAAAGAAGCATGTTGAAAGTATGCAGCGTTATGGCATTCCAGTTGTTGTTGCTATTAACAAGTTTACTGCTGATACAGATCTTGAAGTCCAAACTTTGATTGAACTTACCTCTGAAATTGGTGTTTCCGCTATACCTGCAGATGTTTGGGGACAAGGTGGTGCCGGTGCTCTTGATTTAGCAAAAAAGGTGATTGAAACAACGAATGAGATTCATGAATTTAAAGCATTGTACGAGGCTGATGATTCTGCTGAAACTAAAATTGAAAAAATTGTTAAAACGATTTATGGTGGCGCTAAAGTTGAATATGCACCTAAAGCAAAACAGCAATTACGTCAGTTTAAAGAATTGGGATGGGATAAATTACCTATTTGTATGGCAAAAACACAGTATTCATTGTCAGATAATGCTAAACTGTTAGGAGCACCTACGGAATTTACAATTCATATACGTGAATTTAATCCTAAATTAGGATCGCGTTTCTTAGTTGCACTAACTGGAAATGTCCTAACGATGCCTGGATTACCTAAAGATCCAGCTGCAAATCATATGGATATTGACGATAATGGCCTAATTTCAGGGTTATATTAATTAAGAATTAAGAGGATTTAATATGATTTTATATGCATTATTAGCAATAATTATTTTAGTTGTAGATCAAGTAGTGAAATACGTGGTTTCAGCTAATATTGCGTTGAACACGAGTCAAACAGTTATACCTAATTTTTTATCGATTGCTAATATTAGAAACGATGGTGCAGCTTGGAGTTTACTGGCTGGAAAACAATGGTTCTTTTTTATTGTTTCTGTTTTAGCATTAGGATTAATGATTTATTACTTTTATAAATATAGAACAAACATGGGCTATAAGTTCAGCATTACATTGATGATTGCTGGAACATTAGGCAACTTTATTGATCGATTGAGATTTGGTTATGTTGTTGATATGTTTCAAACAGATTTTGTTAACTTTCCAATTTTTAACGTGGCGGATACTGCGTTAACAGTTGGCGTTATCATTTTATTAATAATTGTTTTAAAGGAAGACGATAAATGACAGAATTAGTAATTCAAGATGAGACAGGACGTCTCGATAAGGTTATTGCGAAGTTAATGCCTGAAATATCTAGATCAAAAGTACAACGCTGGATTGAAAGTGGCGATATTTTAGTTAATGGTAAAACAGAAAAGACTAAATATGCCGTCCAACCAGGAGATAAAATTAATTTAGTAGAACCTGAACCAGTTGAGTTAGATTTAATACCACAAGATATCCCATTAGACATTGTTTATGAAGATGATGATGTTATTGTTGTGAATAAACCGCAAGGTATGGTTGTTCATCCATCACCGGGGCATGCAGATGGTACATTAGTTAATGCATTATTATTCCATAGTCCTTTATCAACAATTAATGGTGCCTTTAGACCAGGAATTGTTCATCGAATTGATAAGGATACTTCTGGACTTTTAATGGTTGCTAAAAATGATAAAGCACATCAATCATTAGCTGCTCAATTGAAAGCAAAAACGAATATTCGTGAATATATTGCTTTAGTACACCAACCGATTAAAGAAGAATCAGGAATTATTAAAGCACCACTCGGTCGTTCACCAAAAGATCGTATGAAGCAAGCGGTTGTTAAAGATGGACGTCCAGCAGTGACACATTTTAAAGTGGAAAAAAATTATGAAAACTACTCACTTATTAAGTGTCAGTTAGAAACAGGTCGTACACATCAAATTCGTGTTCACATGCAATATATTGGGCACCCAGTTGTAGGTGATCCCTTATATGGGTCACGTAAAACAATTAAAGGGCATGGTCAATTTTTACATGCAGCTAAGCTTGGATTTAAGCATCCAACAACGGGTAAAGAGCTTATTTTTGAAGTACCAATCCCACCTATTTTTAAAAGTACGCTGGATTATCTTGACAAAACAAACGCTATCAGGTAACATGAAAATCAATAAAGTTCCTTTAAAATAGTCCTGTGAGACTAAAAGGTAATGTGCGAATAGATTTCTTTTCTAGAAGTCTGCCTCTTAGTCTAAGTATTTTTAGATTAGGGGGCTTTTTTATTGGAAAAAAGGAGGAATACTAGATGGCAAAAGAAGTAGTAGATTCGTTAGGTATGAAACGTGCTTTAACCAGAATGACATACGAAATTATTGAAAAGAATAAAGGTATTGATAATCTGGTACTGATTGGAATCAAAACAAGAGGCATCTATTTAGCAAGACGAATTGCGGATCGCTTAAAACAACTTGAAGGTGCTGATGTTTCAGTGGGTTCACTAGATATTGCACTTTATCGTGATGACCGACATGATGCAAGTTTAGGTAATGAACCAACTGTTAATACGCAAGGTGAACAAATTGATTTTGATATTACAGGTAAGCAAGTTATATTAATTGATGATGTTTTATATACTGGACGTACAATTAGAGCTGCACTTGATGCTTTAATGGATCAAGGAAGACCTCAAACTATTAATTTAGCCGTTCTTGTTGATCGAGGCCATAGAGAATTACCAATAAGAGCTGATTATGTTGGGAAAAATATTCCTACCTCGTCAGATGAACAAGTATCAGTTTCAGTAGAAGAAATTGATGGCAAAGACTCAATTGAAATTGAAAGAATTAAATAATAAATCGTTAAGATGTTCCAGAGAGAGCAAACGATTTAGAAATCTATTAGGGAATAACGTAGGCCCAAACTAGATTTCAACTTCGAACGCATCTCTCTATAGAGGTGCGTTTTTTATATAGAAAGGAAATGAGAAAATGAAAGAAAAGTTTAGAAATGATGATGCTGTACTTGATATCCATGATAGACCATCATTTGGGCAATGGATGGGATTATCAATTCAACATTTGTTCACGATGTTTGGAGCAACAGTTTTAGTACCTATTCTAGTCGGTTTGAACCCAAGTATTGCTTTATTTAGTTCAGGTGTAGGTACTTTGGTTTATATCGGAATTACAAATGGTAAAATTCCAGCTTACCTTGGTTCAAGTTTTGCTTTTATTGCGGTTATGCAAATGTTAATGAAAACATCCGGTTATCCGGCGGTTGCTCAAGGAACGATTGCAGCTGGATTAGTTTATCTGATTGTTTCAATTATTATCGGAAAAGTTGGTTCAGGTTGGCTTGATCGTATTTTACCACCAGTTGTCGTGGGGCCAGTTGTCATGGTCATCGGATTATCTATGGCAACAACAGCAGCAAGTAACGCGATGTTAAAATCGGGTACTTATGATATTAAATATGTTTGGGTCGCAATCTTCACCCTGGCCATTACAATATTTTTCAATATGTATCTTAAAGGATTCATTAGTTTAATTCCCATTTTATTAGGAATTGTCTGTGGCTACATTATGGCCGTCTTATGTGGAATCGTTGATTTTTCTACGGTAGAAAAGGCAAATTGGCTTACATTACCTGCATTCGATGTTGCATTTATAAATTACCAACCTAAAATTTATTGGAGCGCCATTATTGGTATGGCACCAATCGCATTTGTCACAATGACTGAGCATATGGGTCATATAATGGTTTTAAATAAATTAACGAAAAGAAACTTTTTCAAGGATCCTGGACTAAATAGAACCCTTTTCGGTGATGGTGTATCATCAATTATTGCTGGATTTGTTGGAGGTCCTCCAACAACTTCGTACGGTGAAAATATTGGTGTTTTAGCCATGACTAAGGTTCATAGTATTTGGGTGATTGGTGGCGCCGCATTCTTCGCCATTGTCTTTAGTTTCGTTGGAAAAATTAGTGCTTTGATTCAAAGTATTCCAGGACCAGTTATTGGTGGTATTAGTTTTCTACTCTTTGGTGTTATTGCTTCAAGTGGGTTAAGAATCTTAATCGATAATCAAATTGATTATGATAAAAAGCATAATCTGATGATTACTGCCAGTATCCTAGTGTTAGGAATTGGTGGCATGTACTTAAAAGTAGGCGATTTACAATTAACAAGTATTGCACTTGCAACAGTAGTAGGTATTGCACTAAACCTTATTTTACCTAAAGAAGCTAAAAGCGAAAAATAATAGGAGATGATATTTTGTTAGATAAAAAGACAAATTTAGTTCAGTTACAACATTTAGTATCAATCGAGGATCTATCTACAGAAGAAGTTGAAGCATTAATTGAAAGAGCTGAAAAGTTTAAACGAAATCCGTCATTATTTAACTTAAAACATCCTATCTTTACAACAAATTTATTTTTTGAAAATAGTACCAGAACACATAGTAGCTTTGAAGTAGCTGAGCAACGTATGAAATTAAACATTGTCTCATTTAATCCAAGTATTAGTGCACTCAGTAAAGGTGAAACTTTATACGATACTGTTTTAACAATGGGTGCTATTGGGACTCAAATCGCAGTTATCCGCCATCCTGAGAATGAATATTATCAACAATTAATTGGTGATAATGATTTGGGAGTTGGTATTATCAATGGTGGAGATGGGAGTGGACAACATCCTTCACAATGTTTACTCGATATGATGACGATTAAAGAAGAGTTTGGGACATTTAAAGACTTAAAAGTTGCAATTGTAGGAGATTTAACTAATTCGAGAGTTGCTAAAAGTAATATGCAATTATTAAAAAAATTAGGTGCTTCATTATACTTTTCAGGTCCAAAGGAATGGTTTTCTGAAGAATTTGAAGCATACGGTCAGTATTTAGAAATGGACGAATTAGTTGGTGAAGTTGATGTTATGATGATGCTACGTGTCCAACATGAGCGTCATACGGATGATAGTAAATTTTCGAAAAAGAATTATCATGAAAAATTTGGATTAAGTATTGAACGCGGTAAAAAATTAAAAAAACAAACAATTATTATGCATCCGGGTCCGATTAATAGAGATGTAGAATTAGCCAGTGAATTAGTTGAATGTGAACAATCACGATTTGTAAAACAAATGACGAATGGGGTATTTGTTAGAATGGCCATTTTAGAAGCTGTCATTAACGGACGTCATTTAATGGAGGCTAATAGAGCATGAAGAAATTAATTAAAAACGGAACCGTTTTTTTGAATCATAGTTTTAGCCAACAAGATATCTTGATTGAAGACGACAAAATTAAAGCAATTGGCACTAATTTAGCTGATGAACTGTTAAATGTTGATTTAGTTATTGATGCAGAACATTTAATTGTTGTACCCGGGTTAATTGACGTTCATGTCCATTACAGGGAACCTGGATTTGAATACAAAGAGACGATTAAGACAGGAAGTCAGGCCGCTGCCCGAGGTGGTTTTACCACAGTAGGAGCCATGCCTAATTTAGATCCTGTTCCTGATACGTTAGAACATTTTGCTGAAATAAAGCGACGTAATCAAAAAGACGGACAAGTACATATTTCCCAATATGCTGCAATTACCAAAGGTAGAACTTCTGAAGAATTAGTAAATTTTGGAGAATTAAAAAAAGCCGGGGCATTCGCCTTTACAAATGATGGCTCAGGTATTCAGACAGCTGGAACAATGTATCTTGCAATGAAAGAAGCAGTAAAGGTTAATTTACCACTTGTCTCTCATGTTGAAGATAACTCATTATTATTTGGTGGCGTCATGAACGAAGGTGTTCGTGCAAAAAATCTAGGGCTACCTGGTATTATGGGGGTTGTAGAATCATCACAATTAGCCCGAGATTTAATGCTTGCACAAAAAACGGGTGTTCACTATCATATGTGTCACGTTTCTACAAAAGAAAGTGTGGAATTAATTCGACTTGCTAAGAGTCATGGAATTAATGTTTCCTGTGAAGTTTCACCACATCATTTATTATTAACGGATTCAGACATTCATATGGATAATGGTAATTTTAAAATGAACCCCCCATTACGAACTGAAGAAGATCGCCTAGCTTTGATCGAGGGATTATTAGATGGCACAATCGATATGATTGCGACAGATCATGCACCACATAGTGAAGATGAAAAACGCGGTAGCATGCTTAATGCCGCTTTTGGTATAACTGGAAGTGAAACGGCCTTTCCGTTGTTATATACAAGAATGGTTAAAACAGGGATTTTAACATTAGCCCAACTTATTGTTCTAATGAGTGAAGCGCCAGCCAAACAGTTTAATCTAAATGGTGGTACGTTTGAGCCTGGTTCAGTAGCAGATATTGCAATTTTTGATATCAAAAATGAGCAAACAATTAATGAAGCAGATTATGTCTCAAAAGGTAAAAATAGTCCTTTTACAGGGCAAAAAATTTATGGGAAAACAATGTTAACGCTAGTTAGCGGTGAAATCAAATATGATAGTCGAAAGGTTGAGTAAATCATGAAACGATTCTTAATTTTAGAAGACGGAAGTATTTTTAAAGGATTTAGTTTTGGAGCAATGGCCTCAACTACTGGCGAAGTCGTTTTTACGACTGGAATGACAGGGTACCAAGAAACGATTACAGATCAATCATTCAGTAATCAAATTATCACGTTTACTAATCCTATTATTGGTAATTATGGTGTTAATTTGGATGATTATGAATCAATAGAACCTTCATGCAAGGGCGTTATCGTTAATAATGTTGCTAGGGTTTCTAGCAATTGGCGTCAACAATTAACCTTAGATGAATTTTTAAAACAGAAGGATATTCCTGGAATATATGGCATTGATACACGCGAATTAACAAAGAAATTACGAAATGTAGGAACGATGAAAGGAAGCATTATTGATTCCGATGCTGATTTAAATCATGCCTTTGATGCAATGAGTGCAACTGTACTCAACCAAAATATCGTCCAACAAGTTTCAACGATTAAACCCTATCCTAATCCTGGAACAAAATTAAACATTGTATTAGTCGATTTTGGGTTAAAGCACAGTATTTTGCGAGAGTTATCTAAGCGTGATTGCAACGTAATTGTTTTACCGTATAATGCAACTGCAAAACAAATATCTGATTTACAACCTGATGGTGTCCTATTATCGAATGGGCCAGGGGATCCCAAAACTTTACCGGAGGTTGTTGAGATGATCAAAATGATACAACCTAAATTTCCGATTTTTGGTATTTGTTTAGGACATCAGTTACTAGCACTAGCAAACGGTGCAGATACATATAAAATGAAATTCGGACATCGTGGATTTAATCATCCGGTTAGAGAAATTGCAACTGGACGAATTGATTTCACCTCACAAAATCATGGATTTGCGGTGGATAGCGATTCTATCGATTCAGATAAACTGATAGTGACACATCGTGAAATTAATGACGAGTCTGTTGAAGGAATTAAACATAAAACTGATCCAGCATTTAGTGTCCAATTTCATCCGGATGCTGCGCCTGGTCCACATGATGCAGATTATTTATTTGATGAATTTATTGAAATGATAAACCGAGTTGGGAGAAAATAAATATGCCTAAGAGAAATGATATCCATAAAATAATGGTTCTTGGATCTGGTCCTATTATTATTGGTCAGGCCGCAGAGTTTGATTATTCTGGTACACAAGCTTGTTTATCTTTAAAAGAAGAGGGTTACGAAGTTGTTTTAGTGAATTCCAATCCAGCTACAATTATGACGGATAAAGAAGTTGCAGACGAAGTGTACATTGAACCTTTAACGGTAGAATCAGTTTCAGGTATTTTACGTAAAGAGTATCCAGATGCCATTGTACCAACTTTAGGTGGTCAAATTGGCCTTAATTTAGCTATGGAATTGTCTCAATCAGGTATATTAGATGAATTAAACATTGAATTATTAGGTACTAAATTAAAATCAATTGATCAAGCTGAAGATCGTGAACAATTTAAACAATTAATGCAAGAGTTAAATGAACCCGTTCCGGAATCACTAACTGTTGAAACCTTAGAGAGTGCGCTAGAATTTGCAGATATTGCAGGATACCCAGTTATTGTTAGACCTGCATTTACAATGGGTGGGACTGGTGGTGGTCTATGTAAAACAGCTGAAGAACTTAGTAAAACGGTTGTTAATGGATTAGAGCTATCACCAACAACACAATGCTTGATAGAAAAGAGTATTGCAGGATACAAGGAAATTGAATTTGAGGTTATGCGAGACCACGCTGATAATGCAATTGTTGTTTGTAGCATGGAAAATTTTGATCCTGTTGGTATTCATACAGGAGACTCTATTGTCTTTGCACCAACTCAAACCTTATCTGATAGAGAGTATCAGATGTTACGAGACGTATCCTTGAAATTAATTAGGGCCTTAAAAATAGAAGGTGGTTGTAATGTACAACTTGCTCTAGATCCTCATAGTTTTAAATATAATATTATAGAAGTTAATCCGCGTGTAAGTCGTTCATCAGCATTAGCTTCAAAAGCAACGGGATACCCAATTGCGAAGATAGCTGCCAAAATAGCAGTTGGATTGAATTTAGATGAGATTTTAAATCCAGTGACTAAAACAACTTTTGCTGAATTCGAACCAGCATTGGACTACGTTGTTGCTAAAATACCACGTTGGCCATTTGATAAGTTCAATCGAGCAAATCGTTCACTTGGAACGCAAATGAAGGCAACTGGTGAGGTTATGGCAATTGGTCGTAATATGGAAGAAAGCTTGTTAAAAGCAGTTCGATCTTTAGAAATTGATGAAGATTACTTGTGCTTAGATAATGCTCAAAATGCAACTGACTCCCAACTTGAAAACCAGTTGGTTAATGCAACTGACCAGAGATTGTTTTATTTAACAGAAGCAATACGTCGCGGGTACACAATTGAAGAAATTGAAAAACTAACAAAAATAAATTTAGTCTTTTTGGATAAATTAAAACACATAGTCGAAATTGAAATGTCGCTAAGTATCAATATTAAAGATATTGACGTCCTTATTGAAGCTAAAAAACATGGTTTTAGTGATAAAGTTATTGCTGATATTTGGCACGAAACTTCGGAGGATATTAGAAAGTTTAGAATAGAAAATAATATTATTCCAGTTTATAAAATGGTTGATACCTGTGCTGCGGAATTTGAATCAGCCACACCATACTTTTATAGTACGTACGAACATGAGAATGAGAGTTTAAAGAGTAAAAAACAAGCAATTATGGTTATTGGTTCTGGTCCCATTAGAATTGGTCAAGGTGTTGAATTTGATTACGCAACAGTTCATTGTGTTAGAGCTATCCGTGACGCAGGATATGAAGCAATTATCATGAATAGTAATCCAGAAACCGTTTCAACTGATTTTTCAATCGCTGATAAATTATATTTTGAACCATTAACATTGGAAGATGTTTTAAATGTGATTGATGTTGATAAACCTTTAGGTGTAATCGTTCAGTTTGGTGGACAGACAGCAATTAATCTTGCTGCGGGATTACAACAGTATGGCATTAAAATATTAGGAACGTCTGTTAACAATTTGGATCGTGCTGAGGATAGAGAGTCATTCAACCGAGCGATTAAGCATCTAGGATTAAAACAACCCATTGGTAAGACTGCAATAACACAAGAAGATGTGCTTAAGCGAGCAACAGAAATCGGTTATCCCGTTCTTGTTAGACCTAGCTATGTTTTAGGTGGACGTGCAATGGAGATTGTTCAAAATCAGGTTGAACTCGAATTATATTTGCTAAATAACGTTAAAATCGCACCACAACATCCAATCTTAATTGATAGTTATCTTGAAGGTATTGAGTGTGAAGTAGATGCAATTTGTGATGGTGTTTCTGTCTTAATTCCAGGAATTATGGAGCATATTGAACATGCTGGAATTCATTCAGGCGACTCAATGGCTGTATATCCATCACAACATCTATCAGACAAGATTAAAGCAGAAATCGTTAATGCAACTAAAAAGATTGCACTTGAACTAAAATGTGTGGGATTAATGAACCTTCAATTTATTGTGCATCAAGATGAACTTTATATTTTAGAAGTTAATCCACGTGCCAGTCGTACCGTTCCATTTTTAAGTAAAGTAACAGGTATTAAAATGACCCAGGTAGCGACTAAAATTATATTAGGTTATGATTTGCAAGAACAAGGTTACCAGGATGGTTTATACCCAGAATCTAGTTCTGTTCATGTAAAAGCGCCTGTGTTCTCATTTAGTAAATTGAATGATGTTGATCCATTTCTAGGACCAGAAATGAAATCAACCGGGGAAGTTATGGGAACGGATCAAACATTTTCTAAAGCACTCTGCAAAGCATTAGTAGCCGCTAATATTAGTTTATCAGGTAATGGTTCCGTATTAGTAAATGTTAACGACAAAAATAAAAATGCTATATTACCACTTGTTCAACGATTTGTTTTACTTGGTTACAAAGTTTTAACATTACCAAAAATGGTTGATTTCTTTTTAGATAATCAGATTAAAACGTTTACCAGTACAGAGGCATTAAGCGTTAACCGACAATTAGATGATATTAATAATTTGTTACAAACTGGAACCGTTCAATTTGTTATCGATACACTATCAGATGATCACGATAAAGCATCATATGGTTATCAAACGCGTAAAATATCAGTAATGCAACATATTCCATTGTTTACATCTTTACAAACTGTTGATGTACTTATTCAAGCGTTAGAAAGCCAGTCATTTTCAGTAGCAGCACTATAAAAATTAAGGGGAGTAGATAATGATTAATCGACCTATCATTGCTTTAGATTTTCAGAATAGAATGCAAACGACAGATTTTTTACAGTTATTTCCTCAAGATGAACAACTATTTGTTAAAGTTGGTATGGAATTGTTTTACAGTGAAGGAACTCGTTTTGTTGAAGAATTAATTGATCAGGGGCATGACATTTTTCTTGATTTAAAATGTCATGATATTCCAAATACTGTTCGGCAAACTATGACCAGTTTAAGTCGACTAGGTATTTCATTAACAACAGTCCATGCGGCTGGTGGCGTTGAAATGATGAAATATGCATTAGATGGATTAGACCAAGGTAATTCCTCAATAAAAATGCCGAAAATAATCGCAATTACACAATTAACTTCTACCAGCCAAGAACAACTAGAAACGGAACAATTGGTTGAACGACCATTAATTGAAAGTGTCGTTAATTACGCTAAGTTAACAGAATTAGCTGGATTAGCGGGTGTTGTTTGTTCAGCACAAGAAGCTAAAATAATTAAGGAAGCAACTTCCAAAAACTTTTTGGCAGTCACACCTGGAATACGATTGGAAGGGCAGGCAGTAAGTGATCAAAAAAGAGTAATGACACCAGCTGCTGCAAAAAGAAATCAAAGTAGCGCCATCGTTGTCGGACGATCAATAACGCAAGCAGTAGATCCGTTTGCTGCTTACCAAGCAATCAAAAAAATGTGGGAGGAAGCTTAAATGAATTTAGCAGAGACAGTTGCCAGTGATTTATTAGAGATTGGTGCCGTAACTTTATCGCCAAAGAAGCCGTTTATTTGGGCAAGTGGACTAAAAAGTCCAATTTATTGTGATAATCGGTTAACGATTAGTTATCCTGAAATTCGTACTAGAATCGCTAAAGGCATAGCAGGTATTATTCGTGAAAAATATCCTGATACAGAGGTAATTGCAGGAACGGCAACTGCAGGAATACCCCATGCAGCATGGATTGCTAATGAATTAAATTTACCGTTAATTTATGTTAGAACAAAGCCTAAAGATCATGGTACTGGTCAACAAATTGAAGGACGATTAATCAAAGGACAAAAAACTATTTTAATTGATGATCTCATTTCAACTGGTGGAAGTGTTATTCAAGCAGTTAATGCAGCAAAAAATGAAGGCGCTGATGTTCTAGGTGTCATCGGTATTTTTAGTTATGAACTAGCGGCAAGTACGACAAATTTTGCTGATATTAAAACACCTTTTGAGACATTAACTAATTATTCAACACTTATTAAAGTAGCTAAGGAACAAGAAAAAATTAATTCTGATGAAAAATTATTATTGGATAAATGGCGTATCAATCCAAGTAATTGGTTATAGTAAAAAAGTTTCAACTAAGAATAATTTCTTAGTTGAAACTTTTTATTTACGACGCATAGCCATAATTTTTTGTAAGTCTGGTGTAATAAAGGTTGAGTTTTGACCTTCGTAGACAACAAAACCTGGCTTTGAGCCATTGGGCTTTTTAATCCGTTTAACTTGGATATAATCTACTGGAACAGATGCTGATTGACGATATTTTGAGAAATAAGCAGCTAAGTTAGCCGCTTCTGTGACTGTTTCATCACTAGGATTAGAACTGTGAATAATTACATGGGAACCAGGAATGTTTTTAGCATGTAGCCAGATGTCAGATTTATTGGCTGTCTTCATGGTTAGTTGATCATTTTGAAGATTATTCTTACCAACAGAGATAAGGGTTCCATCTGTTGCATAATATTCATCTGGTTTACTTATTTTAATTTTAATTGCTTTTTTATTTTTATTCAATTTTTGTTCTTTTAATAAACCTTGTTGTTGTAATTCAACCTTAATATCTGGTAAGTCTTTAGGTTCAGCTAACTCGATTTCTGATTGAATTTCTTCTAAGTAAGCAATTTCTTTTTTATTTAGGAGAAGTTGCTCATTAACAAATATAACTGCATTCTTTTGTTTTTGATATTTTTTAAAATATTTTTGTGCATTTTTTGAAGGTGAAATTTGATTGGATAATTGAATGGTCATTTCTTTTTCATTATCATAGAAATTAGGTAATGAAACTTCTGTCATTCCTTGTTTAACTAAGTGAAGATAAGTAGTTAATAATTCACCTTGGACCCGTAATTGATCCGCTGTTTCAGTATTTTTTAAAGTTTTTTCTAATTTTTTTTGTTTACCACGGTTCTTTTTGAGCTCATTTTTAACAACGCGGATTAAATGGCTACCTTGTTGTTGAACGCGGTCTTTATTTGCTTTATCGAGATAGTAAGTATCCAGCATTTCGCTTAATGAATCGAATTCTTGACCAGTACCAATTTCTTTATTTGGAATGGCCGAAAAATCAAGACGTTTGCCAGATAAAATAGTTGGTGTCGGTGTATCAAATTGTGTGAAGAAAGTTGACCAGCTGACACTAGGGTCTTCAACATTAGTATGAAGTGCAGTTGCAAGATCTAAACTAGATTGACCAGCGAGACCTTGATAGCTATTTTGAAGTTCCTTCGCTAGGACTTCCTTATTTGGAAACTCGGATAAAAGTTTTTTAAATGTATCAGTTGTATCTGTAAATGGATTTAATTTATCTTGAGCTGGTGGCTGACGATAGGTTGCACCAGGTATTAGCATACGATATCGATTTTGGTCTGAACTAATATGTTTAATGGTATCCAAAACCTTATCATTAGTTGGATTAATTAGTAGACAATTACTATAACGTCCCATCATTTCTAAACTTAAAATTAGAGGTTGTTCATCACCAAGTTCATTTCTAGTTAAAAATGAAAAATTAATAATACGATCATTAGCAATCTGATCAATTGCTACAAGTTGACCGCTCTCTAAATATTTACGAAGCATCATAGTAAAATTAGTTGGTGTTTTAGGATTTGAATAGGGAATATTTGTAATTTGTGCACGAGCATAACTTGAATGTGCAGATAATAGTAAGGGTTGATTCTTTCTATTTGCACGAATTGTAATAATAACCTCATTAGGGTAGGGTTGTGATATTTTTGAGACCCGACCACCGATTAGTTTGGTTCTTAGTTCACTAATCATTGCATGAGTAAAAACGCCATCAAATGACATTTAATCAACTCACTTTCTATAAAATATGTTTAATAACTACAAGTGTAACGTTTTAAACGATAAATCGCAAAGAATCATTATTGAATAGTTTTCTTGCCATTTTTAGTCTATATATTGTATAATGCAAGGTATATCGAATTTAAGGGGTCAACAAAATGAAAACAAGTCTTGAAAACTTACTATCAATTGATAAACAGTATAAAGTGATTTTACAACGTTTAACTAAAAAAAATCAATTAACAATATCTGAGTGGCAGTTATTAAAGAAAATAAGTGCTAAATTTAACACACAGGAAAAATTGGCCGTAGAAACAGATCTAGATATCTCAACACTAAGTCGACAATTAAAACGCTTAGTTGAAAAAGAAATGCTTGATAAGCATAGTATCGGTGACGATAAACGCCAATTGATTTATACAATGACTGAAATCGGCGTTGAGTCGTCAAAAGCAGTTGATAAAGGTTTTACTGAACTTGAAGCAACTATTTTTGAAAAGTGGCCAGAAGATGAACAAAATTTATTAAGAATATTATTAAATCGCTTAGACAAAAGTCTAACGAGGACTGACGTTTAAACCGTCATAAAATGAGGTGTTTAATTAATGAAAATAGCAATTGTAACAGATAGTACTTCGTACCTATCTAAAGATCAGATTGAAGAGAACAATATTACTATAATTCCTATCCCAGTCATTATTGACAATAAAATTTATAATGAAGGCGTTGATATTACAACTGAAGGATTCTATGAAAAATTAAAGACATCTGCATCCTTTCCAAGTACCTCACAGCCTTCTGTTGGGGAAATGATTAACTTATATGATAAATTAGGTAGCGAAGGCTATGATATTATTTTAAGTATTCATTTAACAAATACAATTTCAGGATTTATTGATAATTTAAAAAATATAGCACCAACAATTGAGTCAACTCGTGTGATACCGTATGATTCTGGTATCACAGTTATGTTAATGGGATATTTAGCTTTGGAAGCTGCTAAAATGGCTAAAGAAGATGCCTCTATCGATGATATCATTGCCCGATTAGATGATTTGAAGACAACGTTAGGTGAATATTTCATTGTTGATGATTTGCAAAATCTTGTACGAGGCGGTCGTTTGTCTAATGCTTCAGCCTTTATTGGAAGTGTTCTTAAAATTAAGCCAATTTTAACATTTGATAGTGTTTCAAATAAAATTGTTGCATTTGAAAAGATTAGATCAACTAAGAAGGCAATTAAGCGTGTAGAAGATTTATTTGAAGAGCATCGTGCATCTGTTGATTATCCTTTACGTGGACTTATTATTCATGCAAATGATGAAACGTCAGCAATTAAGTGGCAGACTAAAATGAAGAAGAAATATCCTGATATGACATTTGATATCAGTTACTTTGGACCAGTCATTGGGACACATTTAGGTGAAAAAGCATTAGCATTAGCGTGGATTAAAGACTTTGATCAAGCTTAAGAGTTATTAAAACTAACAACCGGTTTAATCGGTTGTTAGTTTTTTGTTTTCAAATAATAATTAAGATGTAACTGTGACTAGATAATAGTATGTCGGAGAAAATAATTTTAAGTTAATAGATAAAGTTTAAAAGCATCAAATGAGTGGTAAATTGAGACTTATCATATTAACACTATCCAACTTTAGTTAAAACACACAATTTAATGAAAGTTTAGTAGCGCAATATCTTACTGATTTTAAACAAGTCTATTTAAATTATCATTCGTTTTGTATTTGTATCTCGCTCATTTTATTTTATGTAAATATAATTTGTTCATCATAAAATATATTTACAATTATTATTCTCCAATAAATTATATAATTAACACTAATATTTGTAGATACATATCAAGCATGACGACCATAATTTGCCAAATTATGGTATTAGCTATATAAGGATTACTTAAAATCTAAAGTATTAAATATATTAGTTATTTTGTGAATAAACACTAATTTTAAATAATATGTATCATACTGTTTGATATAAGAACATTTTGCGTTCAACTTTCATTAAAGTTGAATTGTAACTCTTTAATGTGTTATTCTCTACGTATTAAACTATCCGTTATAATGAGGTGTATTTTTGAGAAAAGAAAAATATTTAGAATTAATTGAGAATGAATTACAGTACCAACCTTGGTATGCGCAGGAATACTATCAATCTAAATCTACAATCCCCCTATCCAATGCAACGTTATATCAATATTTAACAGAGTTTAGACGTTTTTTTGATTGGTTACTGGCAGAAGGTATTGTTAACGAAAAATCAATTAAGACAATCGATATTAGTGTTTTAGAACATTTAAAAAAGGAAGATATGGAACTATATAAATCCTCCCTACTTTCTAGAAGTAAATCAAATAATGCAAATAGCAACACACAACTCTCTAGGAGCACTGTAAATCGTTCTCTAACAGCGATTTCTTCATTGTTCAGGTATCTTTCTGAAGAAACGGAAAAAGAAGATGGAGAGCCATATTTTTATCGTAATGTGATGAAAAAAATTACTGTCGTAAAAGATAACGAAACGTTTGCTACACGTGCAGCAAATATTAAAGATAAATTAATGCTTGGAACTGAAGATCGTGATTATATTAACTTTATTGATCAAAAATATGCCGATTTGTTAAAGCCTAAAGGTCTTTCCTTTTTCAAACGGGATAAAGATCGCGATATTGCTATTAACGCTTTAATGCTAGGTAGTGGTTTACGGGTTTCAGAAGTTGCAAATAGTGACCTACCTGATTTAAATTTAAAAACAAATAATATTACCGTCATTCGAAAAGGTGGCAAGAAGGATACTGTGCCAATTGCACCGTGGGTAATCCCCTATCTTGTTAAATATATTGAAGTGCGTACAATGAACTATAAAGTAGATAAAATGGAAAAAGCCCTATTTTGTTCATCATATCGTGGAATTGGAAAACGCATTGAGAGTGGTACAATTGAAAAATTGGTAGCCAAGTACTCATCTGCATTTAAAGTCCGTGTTACGCCGCATAAACTACGCCATACACTCGCTTCTAAATTGTACCTAGAGACGAAGAATGAACAACTTGTAGCAACACAATTGGGTCAGAGTTCGACAAGTGCAACTGCGTTATATACCCATATGATTGATGAAGAACAACGGAATGCTATTAATAAATTATAAAATAAAAACGATTAACTCGATATTGAGTTAATCGTTTTTATTTTATGACTTTCCTTCCCATTCAGATTTGAAATTCTCAAGGAAATCTAACATAATTTGATGTCTATTTTTAGCCATTCGTTTTCCTGGTTCAGTGTTCATTGTTTCTGTAAGTGTCAATAACTTTTCGTAGAAATGGTTAATGACCGTTTGATTCTCAATATTCCTGTATTCTTCTGGGGTCATATTTCTTCTTGGACCACGATGTGGATCATATATTTTACTGCCAACATGTCCACCGTAATAAAAAGTTCTAGCAATACCGACAGCACCAATTGCATCTAATCGATCAGCATCTTGAACAACTTTTGCTTCTTCGGGCAAGTTAATAGTATTATCGTTCAATTGGTTTTTAAAAGAAATTGATTTAATAATTATTAAAATATCATTAATTTGAAGTGAAGTTAAATCAATAGATGTTAAAAAATTTGTTAAATTAGTTACTTCTTCTTTAACATTATCGACTACTTTATCATCAATTACGTCATGTAAATAACTACTAAGAACAATTATTAAATAATTGATATTATGAATTTCTGAGGCAATCGTTTTTGAATTTGTAACGACTCGTTCAATATGAGCAAAGTCATGTCCAGAAGTATCTGACGCTAATTTATTTTGCGTATATATTTTAACTGCTTGAATTTGTTCTTCAGGTAGCATCCTAAATTCTCCTTAAAATAAAAAAGCTTAGAGATAAAGTCTAAACTTTTAAGATTTTTTATTAAGCTTCAAAAACAGCTT
Organism: Dellaglioa sp. CoH-56-MRSF-12; assembly: GCF_056782075.1. The sequence goes on along the minus strand of NZ_JBXAYD010000002.1, from coordinate 134,338 downwards.
GTAATTGAGGAACAACTTGTTTTTTTCTTGAAACAACACCAGGTAATGACAATTTGTTATCAGAAAGTTTTGTGTTGAAGGCTTTTTCAACCATTTCTTTAGGTTCTCCAACAACTAATAGTTCTGAATCACTGTCTAGGATATTTGTAACTAATAGTAAGAATAAATCATAATTATTAGCTTTACTATCATCTTCAATCGCTGAAACTAGTGCAGCTTCACGGTTAAAAACTTCTTCTAAATCAACGGTATTAACTTGAGCAACACGTACTGTTTTACCAGCCATATCAAAAGATTTGGCATCTCCGTTAATCAATTCTGTTTCAGTTTTGCTAGATAAATTAGTTCCAGCTTTTAACATATCTAATCCGTATACATTGTAATCAGTGTTACTAATTTTAGAAAGTGCTTTAGTTGCTTCAATATCAACTGGAGTCGTTGTAGGTGATTTGAATAACAATGTATCAGAAATAATAGCTGACATCATTAATCCTGCAATATTAGCAGGAATTTCAATATTGTTTTCATTAAACATTTTCCATAGGATGGTACTTGAACAACCGACAGCCTCTGCGCGGAAATTAAGAGGCATATTGGTTGTGAAATTAGCAATACGATGATGATCGACAACGTCTGTTACAACAAGATCAGCGATATCAGAAACACTTTGTTGAGATTCATTATGATCAACTAACATAACTGATTCAACCTCATTTTTAGCTGTTTCAATAATTCTTGGTTCAGGTTCATTAAAGTAATCTAAAACAAATTTTGTTTCTTCACTTAATGTTCCTAAGGTAACGGCTTCAGTATCGAAACCTAATTTATTTTGTAGATATGAGAATGCTTTAGCAGCTACAACTGCGTCTGTATCAGGACTTTGATGTCCAAAAATTAATTGTTTAGTCATTATTATAATCTCCTTTTTATTTGTTAATTTCTTTAAGTCGAGTCATGTAATCTTTTTCTTCTAAAAATTTATCAAATGCATTTAAAAAATGTTCATTTCTAGGAATTTCATCTTTATCTTTTCTAAAGACAAATGACAAATCAAATTTTATTTCTGGATCAAAATGAGATGTCCAAAGGTCTTTGCTTTCAGGATGAGCCGTTAAAAATGAAGTTGGTAATGCTGAATAAGCATGTGTTGCACGAGCAAATTTTAAAATCTGTGTGGGTGATGTAAATCTAGCAACACTCTTTGGCAGGTTAACTAATTGATTTTGATAAATTGTTTTAATTGTTTTATCAAGATAATAATCACTTGGATAAGTGACCCAAACATTATCAATTGTTTCTTGAAGTCTAACTTTCTTTTTAGAAGATAACTTTTCATTATGATGTAAAAACAATAAATCTTCAGTAAAGATTTTCTTACTTTCGTATGGTTTCCAGTTTTTAATACTTTCATCTGGAAGATACATAATAGCTAAATCAATTTTATTATTCTCAAGTTCACTCCAAATTTCTTTACGCGTTAGTAAATGGAATGACACAATAATATCTGGATTATTTTTATAGTACTGGATAACAAAATCATCAAACACTTCGTCTTCGATTGAAGCCAAAATCCCGATAGTAATTTCTCCTTGTGTTGCACTTGTTGATTGTTGAATTTCATTCGTTGCTTTATTTAATGTTTCATAGATTTGGTGTGTTGCATCTAGCATTGTATAGCCAGCATCAGAAAGATGTAATTTTTTACCAACAGAATAAAAAAGTGGTGCACCAACTGTTCTTTCTAATTTTTTAATTTGCTGTGTTAATGCAGGTTGTGTGATTCCTAATATTTGGGCTGCTTGCGTATAATTCATTATATCTGCAAGCTGTAAAAAATATGTTAACGTTTTTGATGAAAATATATTTTCTTGCTTTGTTTTCATATTAGCGTGATCTCCTCAGTTCTAGAAATTAATAGTCATATTAGTATAATAAGCGTAATAAAAAAAAAGAGCAAACAAATTTGCCTTTTTTTAACAATTTAATTATTAATTAATCTCATTTAAATTATTAGGTATTCCTAATTGTTCTGTATCAATAACAAATGAACCATTTGAATATCTATCAGATAGCGGATATGACATTGGTTCGATAATAAATTCATTGCCACTTTCAGTAAGGGCATTTAAATTCACATCTTTAGTAATGAGTTTCATGCCAACGACTCTATGAGGTTCCTTCTTAAGCTCTCTAAGAACAAGAACGCCACGTTTCGCCCTACTTGTCGAGCTCACTTCTGATACAGCCATACGCTTAAATGAACCGCGCTGTGTTAATAATCCAATCTGACTATGTTCAGTTACTAAACAAGTAGCGGCAACATAATCATCCTTCTTAAGATTCATCGCGATTACACCAGCTGCTTTAGATCCGACAACAGGAACTTCTTCGAGAGGATACTTTAATCCATACCCATCATGTGAAGCACTAAAAATGAATAACGAGTCATCCGTTTCTTTCAAGTATGAAATCAAGATAACATCATCGTTAGCTTCCTTCAATTTCATGAATTTACTTGCATGACCTTTATAAGTTCGTCCGGGTTGTAAGTCGGAAACCAGTGTTTGTTTAATGAATCCATTTTTAGTTGCAAAAACAAATTTACCAGGGACATTCACTTTTTTGAAAGAAAATGCTTTAATTAAATATTCATCAGTATCTAATCCAATAGTTTGTGAAATATGTTCCCCAGTATCTTTCCACTTTGCCTCAGTTATTTCATGAATTGGACGGTAAATCATATTTCCCTTATTTGTAAACATAAATAGATGATCTAATGTGTTAACAGATTCATTAAATACAATTTGATCTTCGTTTTTCAAACCATTCTCATTTACTCCTGAGGCGTTAAATGACCGTAATGAGCTACGTTTGAGATAACCATCACGGCTAACTAATACTTGAACATCTTCGGGAGTTACTAAAACTGCTGTTTCAATCTTAATGTCTTCAATATGTTCTTGAATTTCAGTTAGTCGAGGTGTGGCATATTCTTTAGATACTTGTTTAAGCTCTTTTTTCACAACATCAGATAACTTACTAGGATCTGCCAATATTGCTTTGTAATCAATAATTTTTGCAGCAAGCTCTGCATTTTCTTTTTCAAGCGCAGTCACATCTGTATTAGACAAGCGGTACAGTTGTAATGAAACAATTGCTTCAGCTTGTTTTTCTGTGAAATCGAACAGATCCATTAAGCTTAATTTAGCACTCTTTTTATCTTTACTTGCACGGATTGCTTTAATTACTTTATCTAAAATTGATAAAGCTTTAATTAACCCTTCAACGATATGTTGACGAGACTCAGCCTTTTTTAAATCAAATTCAGTTCTTTTTTTCGTAACACTTAATTGATACTCTAAGTACGAAGATAAGAATTTTTTTAAGCCAACTAACTCAGGTCGTTGATGGTTAATTGCAACCATATTGAAATTATACGAAATTTGTAAATCAGTATTTTTAAATAAATAATTTAAAATACCTTGTGCATTGACGTTGCGTTTTAATTCAATTGCAATTTGTAGTCCTTCACGATCACTTTCATCTCGAACTTCAGCAATCCCATCAACTTTTTTTAATAAGCGAATTTCATCCATCTTTTTAACAAGAACAGCTTTATTCACTTCGTATGGAATTTCTGAAATAATAATTTGTGTTTTACCACCCTTTAGTTCTTGAATCTCAGTTCTAGAACGAACGACTACTTTACCACGCCCCGTTTTATAAGCACTCTGGATGCCGGATAGTCCTTGTAAAATACCACCGGTTGGAAAATCGGGGCCCTTAACGAATGACATTAATTTATCTAAAGTCGCATTTGGATGACCAATTAAATAAACAACGGCATCAACAACCTCGCTTAAATTATGAGGTGGAATTTCAGTTGCATACCCAGCTGAAATTCCCGTTGCACCATTTACTAACAAATTAGGAAATCTTGCTGGTAAAACAGTTGGTTCATACTCCGTATCATCAAAATTCAATACGAAATCAACCGTTTCTTTTTCAATATCACGTAGCATTTCAGTCGCAATTTTACTTGTACGAGCTTCTGTGTAACGCATTGCGGCAGGAGAATCACCATCCATTGACCCATTATTTCCGTGCATTTCAATTAATGGTGTTCGTAATTTCCAGTTTTGACTCATACGGACCATAGCTTCGTAAATTGAGCTATCTCCATGAGGATGAAAATTACCCATAACATTTCCGACAGATTTAGCAGATTTTCTAAACCCTTTATCATATGTGTTACCATCTTGATTCATTGCGTATAAAATACGACGTTGAACAGGTTTTAGGCCATCACGTATATCAGGTAAAGCACGTTCTTGAATAATATATTTAGAATAACGACCAAATCGTTCACCCATAACATCTTCTAAGGTCAGCTCTTGAATTTTTGATGTATCTTTTTCTATAGCCAAATTAATAATCCTCCTTCCTTAGTCAGTCGTTGTTTGATCTTCAAATAATGTTAAATCTTCTTCATTTTTTAAATCAGTAACTTGTTTACTTGATACCTTATCAAGGATACTACCGTCCTCTTCAAGTGAAAATTGAACATTTTCTTCAATCCAATTTCGACGAGGTTCTACCTTGTCGCCCATTAAGGTTGTCACTCTTTTTTCAGCAAGTGCAGGATCATCAATTCGAATTCTAACTAAAGTTCTTGTCATTGGATCCATAGTTGTTTCCCATAATTGATCTGCATTCATTTCGCCCAGACCTTTAAATCGTTGTAGGTTGTAACCACGTCCAATTTTTGTTGTTGCTTTATCAAGCTCTTCATCGGTCCAAGCATAGATACTCTCTATTTTTTTACCCGTTCCTTTTTGAATTTTATATAAAGGTGGTAAAGCAATATAGATTTTCCCAGCATCAATTAGTGGACGCATATATTTATAGAAAAATGTCAATAATAAGGTTTGGATGTGCGCACCATCAGTATCAGCATCAGTCATGATAATAATTTTATCGTAGTTACTGTCTTCGAGCTTAAATTCAGCACCAACACCTGCGCCAACTGTATAAATCATTGTATTAATTTCTTCATTTTTTAAAATATCTTGTAATTTTGCCTTTTCAGTATTCAATACCTTACCACGTAAAGGTAGAATGGCTTGGAATTTGCGTTCACGACCTTGTTTAGCTGAACCACCGGCAGAATCACCTTCGACTAAAAACAACTCATTTTTCTTAGCGTTTTTCGATTGTGCAGGTGTTAATTTCCCAGATAATAAGCGATCATTTTTCTTTTTCTTTTTCCCATTTCTTGAATCATCACGAGCCTTACGAGCTGCTTCTCGAGCCTCTCTAGCTTTAATTGATTTTCTAACAAGTTCTTGTGCAAACTCACCATTTTCCATCAAATAAAACCCAAGTTTTTCACTCAGAACGCTATCGACGATAGATCTTGCTTCGGGTGTACCTAATTTACCCTTCGTTTGTCCTTCGAATTGCAATAACTCTTCAGGTATTCGCACTGAAATGACTCCTGAAAGGCCCTCTCGAACATCACTACCTTCTAAATTACGATCTTTATCTTTTAAAAGACCTAATTTTCTGGCATATTCGTTAAATGCTTTTGTCCAAGCAGACTTCATTCCTGCTTCATGTGTACCACCATCTTTTGTCCGAACGTTATTAACAAAGGACATTAAGTTTTCTGAGTAGCCATCATTATATTGTGCTGCAACTTCTACTTCAATTTTATCTTTAATGCCATCAAAATACATCACTTCGCCAAGTGTATCTTTGTCTTCGTTTAAATAAGCAACGAATTCTTTAATACCTTCTTCAAAATGATAGATATCTTGTTTATCAGTTCTTTCATCTGTTAAAACAATTTTGACACCACGTAATAAAAAGGCAGACTCTTTTAATCTTTCAGCTAAAATATCATACTTATAAATTGTAGTTGAAAAAATACTTTCATCGGGTTTAAAAGTTACTGTTGTTCCATTTGCTCGTTTAGTTGCACCTAATTTTTTTAAAGTCCCAACTGGATGCCCACCATTTTTAAACTTTTCTTCATAACGAATACCATCACGAACGGTATCAACTGTTAATGATGAAGATAATGCGTTAACGACACTTGCGCCAACGCCATGTAGTCCACCAGACGTTTTATATCCGCCTTGGCCAAATTTTCCACCAGCATGTAAGACAGTGAAGATAACTTCAACAGTTGGTATTCCTGATGCATGCATACCAATAGGCATACCACGACCATAATCTACAACAGTAATACTGTTATCACTGTGGATTGTAACGTCGATTTGTGAACCATATCCTGACAAGGCTTCATCAACTGCGTTATCAACAATCTCGTAGACAAGATGATGTAATCCCTTGCCATCTGTCGACCCAATATACATACCAGGTCGTTTTCTAACTGCTTCTAGTCCTTCAAGAACTTGAATTGAATCATCATTGTATTTTGTTTTATTTTGATTAGTCATTCAGTTAAACGCCCCTTACTCTGTATTCCTACAGTAACGTTACTATAATAACCTATTCTTTTTTAAAATGTAAAGAGAAATCCGAATAGATGTTCTATTTTATAAAAAATTTTGGTGTCTTCTTAAAAGAATGTTAAAATACTACTTATTGGATTTACTGGCTGAAAGGAGTGAATTATCATGGGTACAATCATATTAATGTTGATTATCGCTTATATTTTAGGATCAATTCCATCAGGGGTTTGGATTGGAAAATATTTTTATCAAAAGGATATCAGAAATTTTGGTAGTGGTAATGTTGGTACAACTAATACTTATCGAGTTCTTGGACCAAAAGCAGGGACTGTTGTCTTAGTGATGGATATATCAAAAGGAATTATAGCTGCAAGCCTCCCTTATATGTTTGGGGTCGCATCAACCGTTAGTCCTTTACTAATTGGTGTAGGTGCAGTAGCTGGACATACATTCTCAATATTTACTGGATTTAAAGGTGGTAAGGCAGTTGCTACTGGTGCGGGTATTTTATTACCGTATAATCCGCTATTTTTTCTTATCGCTTGTACCATGTTTATTTCTTTAATACTTTTAACGAGTATGGTAAGTGTTGCAAGTGTCATTGGATTTATTGGTATTACGATAACAGCGATATTATTTCAAGATTGGTTATTAACTAGTATTGCAGGTATTTTGACTATATTTGTTATTTATAAACATAGAGACAACATAAAACGTATTTTAAATGGTACTGAGAGTATGGTACCTTTTGGTCTTGGATTATATTTACGAAATAAAAAAAATCGATGATTATTTCATCGATTTTTTTTTTAAAATACTGTGATTTCATACGAACCTTCGAACGATTTATTTTTTTCTAACGTATAAATATTACTTTTATCTGATAAATTACCAGTAGATTCAATATTATCAGCTACTCCCCACCATGGTTCAATACAAACAAATGGTGAATTTTCAGGATATTTCGACCAGATACCAACGTAATCTGCACCATTTAATGTCACGGAAACACCATGATCATCTTCAGGTGTTGAAAGTAAGATAGTCGTTTCTAGTTGTTTCAATTCGTAAATTAAGGCATCATTTTTGAATGTTTCGCGAGATAACTTAATAGGTTCGTTGAACTTAACTGATTTTGCATTTTCGATATCGCTAAAAGGTCCAACTAGTGGAATTTGACGTCTTTCAACATTTGGTGCCACTTCAATTTGATAATTTTCTAGATTTAAATAAGCATTTTTAAGTGGTACGTTAAATGCTGGGTGTCCTCCGATAGAAAATAACAAAGGATTTTCATCGGGGTTATAAACATCGTAAATTACTTTTATTTGATGATTAGTTAAAATGTAATGTAATCTCAATCTAAAATTAAACGGATACTTTGAGATTGTTTCTGGGGATGAACCTAATTCCAGAACAACTGATGTTTTACTTTTAGAAACCACTGTAAAAAGCATGTCACGGGCAAAGCCATGTTGACCCATTTTATATGTTTTATGATCATACGCATATTCATCATTTTTTAAACGCCCAACAAATGGAAACAATACTGGGGCATGTCTACCCCAGTATTGTTTATCTGCTTGCCAAATATATTCAATAGATGTGTCATTTCCGGTAATACTGATTAATTCAGCACCTTGTTCAGCAATTTTGACTGTGATGAAATCATTTTTAAGTTCAACTGTCATTTTAGTTCACCCTATCCTATAAAATATAACGACTAAGATCTTTATCAGCAACGATGTTACCAATTTTGTCTTCAACATAACTTTCAGTAATTGTTATGTCACCCATTTGCATATCTGGACCCTCAAATAGTAAATCTTCAAGTAATTTTTCAAGAATTGTATGCAGTCTGCGTGCACCAATATTTTCAGTATCGTGGTTAACGTTGTAAGCAATTTCAGATATTTTCTCAATTGCTTCAATTGTAAATGTCACATTAATATTATCAGTGCCAATTAAAGCAATATATTGTTTAATTAAGGCATTATGAGGTTCTGTAAGAATTTTAACAAAATCTGCTTGGCTCAAATCATCTAATTCAACTCGAATTGGGAAACGACCTTGAAGTTCAGCAATTAAATCGCTAGGTTTACTTTCATGAAAAGCACCTGATGCAATAAACAAGATATGATCAGTATTAATAACACCATATTTAGTTGAAATTTGAGAGCCTTCAACAATTGGTAAAATATCACGTTGTACGCCTTCTCTAGAAACTTCACCACTATTTTTTTGAGATTTTGAAGTAATTTTATCAATTTCATCAATAAAAATAATTCCAGTGTTTTCAGCACGTTCAATTGCAGCTTGATTGATATCTGCTACATTAACTAATTTTTTTGATTCTTCACGAATTAAAATTTTACGGGCTTCTGCTACGGTTAACGTTCTTTCTACTTGGCGTGTTGGTGTTAATGCACTTAAGGTATCTCCTAAGTCGATGCCCATTTGTCCCATCATGCCATTCATACCAGAAGGCTGTTTAGGTTCATCAACTTTAATTGTCACTTCGTTATTTTCTAATAAACCACGACTTAGTTGTTCCGATACAGATAGTCGTTCATTTCTAATGTCGTCAGTGACCTCCTCTTCATCTTTTGCATCTAATCCGGCAGGTATTTGACCTTTTTGAATTTGAGACATCATTTGCATAAGATTAACATTCTCGGCTTTTTTTTGTTTTTTAATACCTGGAACTAGAAGTTTTACAAGTCGTTTATCAGCCATACGTTCAGCTGCGCCTGAAACACGGCCATATTGAGCATCTTCTTCTAATTTAATTGACACGTCAACCAAGTCACGTACCATTGATTCAACATCACGTCCAGCGTAACCAACTTCAGTGAATTTTGTTGCTTCAACTTTAATAAATGGTGCTTCAAGCATTGTTGCCAAACGACGAGCAATTTCAGTTTTACCTACACCAGTTGGCCCAATCATCATTAAATTTTTAGGTGTAACATCTTTTTGCATTGATTCAGAAAGTTGCATCCGACGATATCTATTACGTAATGCAACAGCAATGGCCTTTTTTGCATCATTTTGACCGATAACGTATTGATCTAGTTCTGTAACAATCTGTTTTGGTGTTTTATCACTTATAGTCATAAATTTACCCGCTTTCTATAATTCTTCTGAGATGACATGATGGTTAGTAAAAATATCAATATCACCGGCAATATTAATTGATGCCTCAGCAATTTCTTTAGCTGACATATCAGTTGTATGATGCTTAAGTGCCTTTGCAGCAGACAAAGCAAAATTTCCGCCAGATCCGATTGCTAAAATGTCATCGTCAGGTTCAATTACTTCTCCACTACCAGAAACTAATAACATTTCATTACTGTTCATTACAATCAAAAGTGCTTCTAATTTTTGTAAGGATTGTTCACTACGCCAATCCTGAGCTAATTCAACTGCTGCACGTTGTAAATTACCACTAAATTCATTTAATTTTTTTTCAAATCGTTCTTCAAGATTAAATGCGTCGGCAACGCTACCAGCGAAACCAACAACTACTTGATCGTTATATATGCGACGAACTTTTCTAGCAGTCCCCTTCATAATAACTTTTTCACCCATTGTGACTTGGCCATCACCGGCCATTGCACAGTGACCATTATGCTTAACGGCACAAATTGTTGTTGCATGAAATGAAACAGTTGCCATAATAAACTCCTCCATGTTACTCATTTATTGTATAAAAAAACTTCATTGAACGCTACTACTGTAGCACAACAATGAAGTATAACTCAATTATTTTATCAGATATTTCATAAATATTTAAAGACTTGGTTTAACAATTGCTAAATGCTCTAGAGCACGATTTGCAACCGCTTGATTTTTTTCTTGTTTATCTCGAATTTTTGTGCCTAATTTAGGGATAATACCAAAGTTAGCATTCATCGGCTGAAAATGTTTACCACTGGCATGTGTTATATAATGGGCCATAGCTCCCATCACAGTTGTTTTAGGAAGTACGACTAGCTCTTCTCCTAAAACAAGATGTGCGGCATTGATCCCTGCTAATAATCCACTTGCAGCACTTTCTACATAGCCTTCAACACCTGTCATTTGACCAGCAAAAAATAAATCATTTCTAAATTTAGACTGATATGTTGGTTCCAGTGTATCAGGAGAACGCATAAATGTATTACGATGCATAACACCATAACGAACAAATTCAACATTTTCTAAACCTGGAATTAGTGAGAAAACATTCTTTTGTTCGCCCCATTTAAGATGCGTTTGGAAACCAACAATATTGTATAAGTCACCGACTGCATTGTCTTGACGCAATTGGACAACGGCAAAAGGTGTTCTACCAGTCTTAGGGTCTTCTAATCCAACTGGTTTTAAAGGGCCAAATAACATTGTTTTAGCGCCTCTTCTAGCCATTTCTTCAATTGGCATACAACCTTCGAAAAATTTTTCATCTTCAAAATCATGCATTTCAGCAGTTTCGGCCCCTATTAGTGCCTTATAAAAGGTTATAAATTCCTCTTTAGTCATTGGACAATTAAGGTATGCAGCATCACCTTTATCATATCGTGATTTTAAGTAGATTTTATCCATATTTAATGATGATTTTTCTAAAATTGGTGCAGCTGCATCATAAAAATAAAGTCCCTCACTACCATTTAATTGTTTAATTGATTCTGCTAAACCTGATGATGTTAAAGGACCTGTCGCAACAATTGTTGGACCTTTTGGTAGTTCAGTTAACTCTTCATTGATAACCGTAATATTTTCATGATTTTTAACTAAATCAGTTATCTCACCAGAAAATTTATCACGGTCAACGGCTAGCGCACCGCCAGCCGGAATTGCATTATGGTCAGCTGACTTCATAATAACTGAATCTAACTGTCTCATCTCTTCCTTCAAAAGACCAACGGCATTCGTAATTTGATTAGCTCTTAAAGAATTCGTACAAACTAGTTCAGCAAAATTCTCAGTATGATGCGCTGGTGTCATTTTGATAGGGCGCATCTCGTATAAATTAACATGAACTCCTCGCTTGGCAATCTGCCATGCAGCTTCACTACCGGCAAGACCAGCACCGATTACATTAACGCTAGTATTTTCCATTATATAATCCCCCTGCTAGTTAGATTCAATTATTTTTGAACCGCTTCTTCATAGTCACAATTACTACATTTGACTTGTTTTCCACCTTTTACTTTTTTCTCAATTAAATAATGTTGACATTTTGGACATTCGCGACCAATAGGTTTATCCCATGATACGAATTCACAATCTGGGTATCTTGAGCAACCATAGAATAAACGATTTCGTTTAGATTTACGTTCAATTACTTCCCCTTGCTGACACAATGGACAAGTTACACCAATTTCTTTAACGATTGCTTTTGTATTACGACAATCTGGAAAACGCGTACATGCAAAAAATTTACCATATCGGCCCATCTTAATAACCATCGGTGACCCACAAATTTCACAATTAAATCCAGCTGGTTCATCTTTAATTTGAACTTTCTCAATTGTTTCTTGGGCATGTTCAACATTTTTTGAAAATGGTTTATAAAAATCATCAACAACTTTAACCCAATTTTCGTCTCCGACTTCAATGTTATCAAGACCTTTTTCTAATTCAGCAGTAAATTTAACATTCACAATATCACTAAAATAAGCTTCAATCATATCATCTACAATTTCACCCAGTTCAGTTGGTTCAAAACGCTTAGCAATTAATTTCACATAATATCGACGTTGAATAGTATCCAAGGTTGGTGCATACGTTGATGGACGTCCAACACCATTTTCTTCAAGTGTTTTAATTAAATTTGCTTCAGTGAATCTAGCAGGTGGCTGAGTAAAATGTTGGTTAGGCTGATTTTTAGCTAACTTAACATGATCGCCAACTTTTAAATCCGGTAAAATATTATCAGTCTTTTTGTTATCCTCATAAATTTTTGTATAACCTGCAAACTTAGTCTTTGACCCAGAAGTATGATAAGTAACGCCATTTTGTTCAATAGATACAGACATTGTATCCATTACAGCTGGTGTCATTTGACTGGCAACAAATCGCGACCAAATTAATTTATATAACTTCATTTGATCATTACTTAAATAATCCTTCATTGAAGCAGGTGTACGTAAAACAGAGGAAGGTCTAATTGCTTCATGTGCGTCCTGTGCACCTTCTTGTAATTTACCTTTGCGTGGCTTAATAGCTGCATAATCTTCACCATACTTTTCGTGTAAAAATTGAGCAGTTTCATGTTTGGCAGTCGTAGATACACGAGTCGAGTCGGTACGCATGTAAGTGATTAAACCAACAGTACCCTGTTTTCCGAGATGAATTCCTTCATATAATTGTTGTGCAACCATCATCGTTTTTCTTGTACGAAAGTTTAATTTTCTATTAGCATCTTGTTGCATTGTACTTGTAGTAAATGGTAAAGCTGGAAATCTTTTACGTTCTTTTTTTGTGACAGCGGTGATATCAAAATCTTGTTTTGTATCAATTAATGCCATTACTTTTTTAACATCTTCATTATCATGAAGTGCTTTTTTCTTTCCCTTAATACCATAAAAAGCTGCATCAAATTTCTCTTTACCTTTTTTAAATTCAGAATCAATAGTCCAGTATTCCTCTGGTATAAATGCACGAATTTCTTTTTCTCTATCAATAATTAAATTCAAAGCAATAGACTGAACTCGACCAGCACTTAAGCCTTTTTTTATTTTAGCCCATAATAAAGGACTAATTGAATAACCAACTAATCTATCTAAAATACGGCGAGCTTGTTGTGCATCAACTAAATTCATATCAATTGATCTAGGATCATTAAAAGCATTTTTAACTGCATCTTTTGTAATTTCATTAAAAACAACACGATTTTTGTCCGTGATATCTAAATCTAAAATATGAGATAAATGCCATGCAATTGCCTCGCCTTCACGATCAGGATCGGCTGCTAGATAAACATTTTTAGCTTTTTTAGCTTCTTTTTTTAAACTTTTAATAACATCGCCTTTACCACGAATTGAAATGTAATGAGGATCATAGTTGTTTTCAACGTCAACTCCCATTTTACTTCGTGGTAAATCTCTAATATGTCCAAGACTAGCGACAACATGGTAGTTGCTGCCTAGGTATTTTTCAATTGTTTTAGCCTTAGAAGGTGATTCAACAATAACTAGATTTTTTTTTGCCGGCGTTCTCTTTTTCTTTTTGGTTACTGGCATAATTGAACTCCTTCGTAGTATTTATATTGTAAGCAATAACATTTTTAAAATCGTTAGTAATCTTAAAGCATATTAGAGAGACTTGTCAAGCGTAACTAGTTTTCATAGAACTCTGCAAGTATCTGTTCACCGTTAATAATCGGCATTGCACCGGCTATTATTAGTTCATTACACCCAAGTGAAAGAGGACTAATAATTGATCCGGGTACAGCTAGTACTGTGCGATTTTCTTGCAATGCTAAATTGGCAGTTATAAGACTACCACTATGGTGTTTAGCCTCTGTAACTAATAAGCATTCACAAAGGCCTGCAATAATTCGATTTCTTTCAGGGAAATGATTACGTTGTGGTCCTGTATTCAGTCCGTACTCAGATAATAAAAGTCCCTTTTTGCTAATTTCAATTTGTAAATCTTCATTAATTTTTGGATAATAAATATTTAAACCTGTCCCAATAACAGCAATTGTATCTGCTCCGTTAGCTATTGTAAATTGGTGTGCCAAGGTATCAACGCCGGCTGCTAATCCGCTTAAAATTACCTTATCATTTTGGATACTATTTGGTAATAATAATCGTATTACTTCTATTGAGTAGTCAGTTCTTTGCCGAGCACCAACAACAGCAAGTGATTGTCGATTTAATAATTGCGTATTTCCTCGCATAAAAAGAACAATTGGTGGTCGATAGCATTCTTTTAGTCGATACGGATAGTCCTCATCAATAATAGTCACAATTGTTGAATGTAACTTATTGGTAATAACCTCATTTTTCAATGAAATACTAGTGTAAGCTTTACTGAAACTAGCTATTTTTTTACTATTTAAATTTAAAATGGATTTAATTACATCTAGAGTTAAATCAGTACAACTTGGATTCTGTTGTAACCAATCAAAAATTTTATTTTCGCCAATATACGTTATTTCAGAACATAGTCTAAGTTTAATTAAAGTGTCTCTTATTGTCATTGTTTCTCCTTATTAGTCATTAATACTAATAAGGTACGCAATTTATTTCATTATTTTTTTAGAATAGATTTAATTGGTTCAAATGTTCGACGATGAATTGGAGTGACTCCTAATTTGCTAAGTCCTGCTAAATGTTTTTTAGTTCCATATCCATCATTATGATTGAAATCGTATCCTGGATATAATTCATTGTAAAAGTTCATGAGATGATCTCGGTAAACCTTAGCAACGATACTAGCAGCAGCAATACTAGCACTTTTAGAATCGCCTTTAATGAAACTTTCCTGCGGAATATCGCTATCAATCGTCATAGCATCAATCAATAATTGTTGTGGTTTCACGTCCAATGAATTAACAGCTTCTAACATAGCAATTCTTGATGCTTGATATATATTAACTTCATCAATTGTTTGATTATTTATCACAGATATACCAACTGAAACAGCTGTAGCTAATATTTCAACGTATAATGCTTCACGCATAGATGCAGATAATTTTTTCGAATCATTCACGTCAATTAGATTGAAATTATGAGGTAAAATAACTGCTGCACTAACAACTGGACCAGCTAACGGTCCTCTTCCAACCTCATCAATACCAGCGATGTAAGGAATACCATTCTGCCATAGGTCTCTTTCTATTACTAACCTACGATTAAATAATTCTTGGTGTTCAACTAGTTTTTTTTGTCTATTATTATATTGGATTAAAAGCTTAATAACTCCTTTGCGAGAGTCTTTAGCTATTTCTTGCATAAAATTATCCGATGGATTATTCAATAAATGTTCTTTTACTTGAGAAATTGTAAATTTGGTCACAACTATTCGCCACCCAATTGAGGGATTTCTAAGGTATAACGACCAAGTTTACCTTGTCTAATATCAAATATAATTCTCTCACTCGCACGATCATAATCTTCTTTGAAACCCATTTTTTTTGTTAAATCTAATAATAAATCAACATTACTTAACTGCATTTGTTCATCCGTTAATTTATATTTCTCTTGTAATGCCTTTGGATTTGTTTGTTTAAAATGTTCTAACCCGTATAATGCAATGTCATCTTTTGCATATAAAGAGTCTTTTATTGCTCCTGTTAAAGCAAGACGTTTACCGATTTCTTGATCTTCAAATTTGGGCCATAAAATACCTGGTGTATCTAAAAGAGACATTGATTTTCCGGCTTTTAACCATTGCTGTGCTTTTGTCACCCCAGGTCTATTTCCAGTTATGGCGACATTTTTACTTAACAAATGATTTAGTAACGTCGATTTTCCAACATTCGGAATTCCGATACACATTACCTTAACTCGTTGTTGGAGGATACCTTTACTTTCTCGTAACGCTATTTTATCTTTTAAAACAACGTTAATTTTTTTCTCGATAGCGTTAAGTTGTCCGTGTTGACTATCTACTGCAACTGCCGGAATTCCTTTGTTTTCATAGTACTGTAGCCAACGTGCAGTAACGTTCGGATCGGCCATATCTTTTTTTGTTAAAACCATAATATGAGGTTTTGTTGCAAGTAATTGCTCAAGTTGCGGATTTCTAGATGATTCAGGCAATCTTGCATCAACTAATTCAAGTACGATATCTACTAAGTTTAATTTTTCCTTTACTAATCTTAAGGCTTTTGCCATATGTCCTGGGAACCATTGGATTACTGTCATTTAAATTCTCCTTGTTAAGCCAAGTAAACTTTTAATTAACTTGCTTAATTCTTTATATTTAACTCTCTTAATCAGAATACCTTAATTTGTGCACAAAAAGAAGAGAGTTCCGCTATTTAGTTTCGCCCTCTTCAGTCTTTTATTAATTTGTTAACGATTTAATTGCCGCATCATAGGCAGGATCATTTTTTGAAATTTTTTTCTGAACTAATGTTTCAATTTTTAAAGCAGTATCTTTGTTAACTTCGCCCGTTTGAGTTAAAGTATTTTCTTTTTGTAACATTTTTACTGCATTAACCGTTGATGTACCAAAGTAACCATTATTTTTGTCTTTATAATAATTAAGTGCGCTTAAGTAAACTTGAATCGTTTTAACTTGAGGTGTAACGTCTTCATATTTATATGTTTTATCAGTATTAATTAGTGGTGAATAAGCATACGCAGGATAATCAGCTGAAATAGTAGGCTTAATCCCTTTTTTATTAATCCAAGAACCATCAGGTGTTAGCCATTTAGCAATGGTAACTTTTAATTCTGTTTTATCTGTAAAGGTATTGATTGTTTGGACGGTACCTTTTCCATAAGATGTTGACCCAATTAATTTATCATTACCAGATTGGTTAAGTGCGGCTGCTAAAATTTCAGAAGCACTTGCACTATCTTTATTAATGACAACAGCTGTTTTTTCTGTGACTTTAAATCCTGAGTCATATTTTTTACCAGCCTTATATACTTCAGGAGAACCCGTTTTGCCTTGTACCTGCATAATTGTTTGACCATCTTTTAAGAACATTGATCCAATCGCTAATGCTTGATCCATAAGGCCACCTGGATTATCACGAACATCAATGACAAACGATGTAGCGCCATCTTTTCTAAGTGACTTCACTGCAGATTTGACTTCGTTAGATGTATCCTCAGAAAATGTACTAATTTGAATATATCCTACTTTTTTATTCTTTTTCGAAATACTACTATAGACTGTTTTAACAGGAATATCATCTCGTTTTATTGAAACATTAAATGTTGATGAATCACGTTTAATAGTTAGTTTCACTATTGTTCCTTTTTTACCTCTAATTTTTGAAACAGCTTTTTCTAAACTGAGACCATAAATAGATTTACCATCTATTTTTTGGATAATATCATCTGTCTTCAAACCAGCCTTTTTAGCTGGTGTTCCTTTAATAGCTGAAACAATCTGAATATTTTTCTTGCTAATTTTGACTTCAGCACCGATTCCAACAAATTTACTAGAAATAGTTGAATTTAAATTAGTCGCATCTTCTTTACCTAAATAGGCCGTAAATTTATCTCCAGTAGAGTCGACCATACCATTGATAGCCCCATCGACTAATTTTTTCTTACTGATATTTTTATAATAAGAATTATTTAGTGCCGAATAAACAGACTCAATTTTGGCTAAATCTGAACTAGTCGTTTGTAATGACCCAACTAATGTATTAATTTGACTAATTGCAAAAAAATACATTGCAGCAGCTCCGACTATAAAAGATAAACAAATTGACCCTATTAAGGTCCAAAAATGACGACCAAATCTAAAACGTTTTTCTTTTTTATCTTTTTCCATAATTTAATTCCCCACTAATTCATTTTGTCTAAATATCGGGCCCAAGCGTCATCAAAAATTGTCATTGAAGGTAAATATCCTGCATTTAATTCAAGATAATTAGAAAGAAAGTCATACTTATCTGACAATTTAGGAAAACTTTGATCATAAAATGCATTATTTGCAAATTGGGACACCTCATCCGTACCGTGATCATTGCGTTCGGTCATTAAAAATTGATAAAATGTTTGTCTCATAAATTGATACCTCATTTAATTTAAAGGGATAGAAACATCGAATTTAAAAACATTCGTTTTTAAATCAATTTTGGTTGCACTAGCTTGTATACCATTCTCAATATCTAGTTTTTTTAAGTTAAGCATAATTGTTTGTTCTTTGCTATTAATCGTAATCCAATTTGGTAAATCATATGCATTTTTTACATAATCCATTATAAACTTTTTAGGAACTGGTAATGAACCTACAGCAACAGATTTTGCTTTTAACAAGATATTACCATCATCTGTTACAACTGGATCTGAATATAATGTGAATGAAATATTTTGTCCTAAAATTTTTGTTGTGCCCATTAATATAGCAGATTTATCTACTAAAAACCGATATTTAATTGATTGACCTTTTTGAATTGATTTTAAATAATAATTAATGGTTCCGTTAAGTTGTTCCTTGTTCATTTCCACGCTTAGTTCTGTTCTTTTTGTTGCTTTTGAAGTGGTTTGAGTTGTTAGTGTCTTTTGATCTTGGGATTGGTTCATAATACTAACGGAAAAATAAAGTAGTACGCCAATCAATAAAGAAAATAATATGATAAACGCAACTTTCCATGCGTTAAAAGTGGTTGATGTTTTTTCTGTTCTTTTCGGCATAATTCTCCTCATTATTTAAATAAATGATGTTCTTCCATTGATTTGAACAACAAATCAGTCATTTTTTTATAACCTTTTTTATTTGGATGAAAATGATCAGTTATAGAAATATAGTTATTTTTTTCATCTTTTTCTTGCAAGACACTTTCAAGATTAAAACTAGATAAATCAGATAAGTCTGAGCTACCCAAAGTCTTGGCTAATTTACTTGTTTTACCATAATATTGTCCTTCAGAAAGCTGTTTTTCAACACTAACAAAATAACTATTTTTATCATTTTTAACAACCTTGTTGGTTACGTTATTCCATGATTTAACAATCGTTTTCATACTACTCATTTCGGGGAAATAAACGTAAAATGGGTTATACACTCCTATAACGTAGATAGGCGCGCTATTATTATATTTTCTAATCTCTTTAAATAAATCATTTAAATTTTTTGTATAAGTCATTTTTTCAGTATCAATAGCTTTATTTAACTTATCAGTATCATTAGATAAAATGTTTTTTTGTATAACCTGTAATAGGTCATTCCCACCAACTGTTAATGTAATAACAGTGGCTTTTTTTAACGTTTTTTGCATTTTGGGTTGTTTCTTTAATCTGCTATAAATTTGATCACTTCGATCTCCTGATAAGCCAAAGTTAGAGGCAGTTACTTTCATATTTTTATCAGTATTTATTTTTTCTGTAATTAATGAAACGAATCCACCTTTATTCGTTTCATCTCCGACACCCTGCGTTAAAGAATCACCAAGGGATACTAGCTTAAGAGCTGTTTTTTTATGGGGCACTGTTATTAAAGAATGATTCGAAAAATGGCCGGTTGCAAACCACAGCCCACTAAATATAAGACCACTTAGTACTAAAATACTTAAAATAGTAATGGAAAAGCTTTTAAAAAATTTCAAAAAATCATTCCTTTATTTAATTAAAAAAACCGGACAAAAACAGCTGTTTTTGGACCAGTTTAAAAATAATTATTTAATATATTAGTCTTTATCTGTGTAGAACATCACTGCAAAAGCCCCTGGACCACCATGCGTCGCAATAATAGGTGCTGTCTGTCGAACTAGAATATCAACTTTTGGGACTGCTGTTTGTAATAAATCGCGAACTTCAAATGCCTTTTTTTCATTTCCAGCATGAGAAATACCTACTGCTTTAACATTAGGTGTACTTTTTAATTCTTCAACTAAATCTGCAATAAATCTGTTAACCGTCTTCATACCACGGCCTTTATTTTTAATTTTTAATTCGCCATCAATCATTTCCAAAATAATCTTCATATTTAAAACACTTGAAAGAACACCAGTTAATCTTGATATACGTCCACCTTTGACCAGATTATCCAGAGTCATAACGGCCATATTTAGAGTTGAATTCTTACGGATTTCAGAAATTTTTGTTAAAATATCATCCATTGATGCACCTGAATTTGCTAACTTAGCAGCTGCTAAGACTTGAAAAGCCATACCTCGATCAGTAGAACGAGTATCAACAACGGTTACATCGGATTGACTCATTTCTGCAGCTTGCTCTGCAGTATGAACTGTACCACTAATTTGGTCAGTCATGTTAAGTGAGAGAACTTGGCTACCATCTGCCCCAAGACTGTCAAACATTTCTACAAAAGTACCAATTGGTGGCTGACTTGTTTTAGGTAACGTTTTTGACGTTTCCATTTTAGTCTCAAATTCGTCATTTGTAATTGATTCACCTTCAACGTAAATAGTATCATCAATCATAACGCTTAGAGGTATAATGCTAATGTCATTTTCTTTTATTTCATTATCTGTTAATCCAACAGATGAATCCGTTATTATTTTAATTTTTTTCATGTTTCTTCATCCACACTTTCTTAACAAAAGTTTTTAATCATGATACAATAATGTCACTATAAACTTTTCTATTTATAATGTCTAGTATATCAGAATTACTGGTCTATTTCACATAGAAATTGATGACTGAGGTGTTTTTTTGGAACATAATTACAGTAGAAGGTATCTCATCTTAAATGAGGTATTAAACGCGGTAACTCATGGTATTGGTCTTGGGTTAAGTATAGCGGGATTGATTTTTTTACTTATTAAAGGTGCTCATAATGGTAGTGCATTAGAAATTACCTCGTATGCTATATATGGTTCATCTTTGGTACTGCTGTACTTAACTTCTACCCTATTTCATAGTTTAATATTTACACGAGCAAGAACTGTTTTTCAAATCTTCGATCATAGTAGTATCTATATTCTGATAGCAGGTACTTATACGCCTTATTGTCTTCTCTCTGTTGGTGGGGCATTAGGTTGGACACTATTCGGAATCATCTGGATGATGACCGTTTTAGGAATTATTTATAAATCAATTTGGTTGGGTCATTTTAAAACAATTTCAACCATCATTTATCTAATTATGGGCTGGCTTTGTTTGAGCGCAATGATGCCACTTTATAATAGCCTCGGTACAATTGGGTTCTGGCTACTTGTTTCTGGTGGCATTGCGTTCACAATCGGCGCTGGAATTTATAGTATAAACGGTGTTAAGTACTTACATGTCGTTTGGCATTTATTTGTGATGTTAGGTACAGGATTAATGTTTTTTTCTATTTTATTATATACTTAAAGTTAAAAAGCGAAGACACATCCGTATTGGATATGTCTTCGCTTTTTAATTATTTTTTATCATAAATTCTAAATTCATGATCATATACATTTTTTTTGTCAATCATTCCCGGAATCGTTTCAATTAATTTCCAATGAGTATAATCAATAGGAATCATCATCACATCACCATCAAACGTAGCGTTAATTTTTGTTTGATACAATCTATTAACTTTTACATACATTTCAGAAAATAATGTTGCGCCACCAATAACAAAAATATCTTCAGAATATGTTTCTAATAAATCATTCAACTCTGGTATTGAATGAACAATCTTTAGAGTATCTGTTTCAACTAAATCGTTTTTACTTGAAAGAACAATATTAATTCGATTTGGTAATAGTCCCGGAAAACTTTCAAATGTATTTCTGCCCATAACAACGACCTTATTAAGCGTTGTTTTCTTAAAAAATTTTAAATCATTTGGTAAGTACCAAGGTAGCTTACCCTTATATCCAATATGATGTTCACTGTCTTCAGCCCAAATAAAATTAATCATTATTGACTCTCCTTAAGTAAATATTAAACTGCAACAGGCGCTTTAATAGGTGGTGCAGGATTATAGTCTTCTATTTTAATATCCGTCATATCGTATTCAAAAATACTATTTTTATCAGGATTTAACCATAATTTTGGCATGGGTTGCACTTCACGAGAAAGTTGTTCCTTCACTTGTTCTATATGATTATTGTAAATATGGGCATCGCCTAATGTGTGAATGAATTCACCAACTTCAAGTCCAACCTCTTTAGCAATTAGATGAGTTAATAACGCATAACTTGCAATATTAAATGGTACACCTAAAAAGACATCGCCACTTCTTTGATATAATTGACAACTTAATTTACCATCAGCCACATAAAATTGAAATAACGTATGGCAAGGTGGTAATGCCACATTTGGTACATCTTCTGGGTTCCAAGCGGACACAATTAATCTTCTAGAATCAGGTGTTTTTTTGATTGCTTCAATAACATCTTTAATTTGGTCAATCGTATCACCTTGTCTAGTTTTCCAATTACGCCACTGACTACCATAAACGTCACCTAATTCACCAAACTTTTTTGCAAATTCATCGTCTTCAATAATTTTATCGCAAAAAAGGTTTTTCTGTACTTCATATTCTTTTTTAAAATCAGTCTCTAAAAGTGATCGATGTCCAAAATCAGTCATATCTGGACCCATATACTGAGAACTTTCAATGTAATTTTTAAAAGCCCATTCGTCCCAAATATGATTCTTATGTTTCAATAAATATTGGATATTAGTATCACCTTTTAAGAACCACAGTAACTCACTCTTAATTAAACCAAATGGTACTTTTTTAGTTGTTAGTAGTGGGAATCCTTGACTTAAGTCAAACCTCATTTGATAGCCAAAAAGACTTTTAGTTCCCGTTTTTGTACGATCAGATTTATCATTTCCGTTCATTAAAATATCACGTTCAAGTTGCAAATATGTTTCTTCCATACGAAAATTACCCCTTTTCTGCATATTTACCTAAATAGTCCCAACGATTCATCTTTTCTTCAATTTCATCATCTAAATTATCAATTGACACTTGTAGTTCACTTAATGCTACAAAATCATTGCCATTGATATTCGACATATCACTTTCAGCTTTTTCTTTCTTAGCTTCTAAATTATCAATTGTCTGTTCAATTGTTTCAAATTCTTTTTGTTCAGCATAAGTTAATTTAACTTTTAATTTATCGTCAGAAATGGTGTCGTGTTCGATAATTTTTTCTTTTTTTGATATTGATACGGCATCATCCAGTGATTCTTTAGCAAGGTACGATGTAAATAATCCAGTATAACGATTAATTTTAGCATCGCCTTCAAAAATAAGTAATTGATCTGCAACTTTATCTAAAAAATATCTATCATGTGAGACAGTTATAACTGCGCCATTAAAAGATTCTAAATAGTCTTCAAGTACTGTTAATGTTCCAATATCTAAATCATTTGTAGGTTCATCTAGTAATAAGACATTTGGTTGTTGCATAAGTAATTTCAAGAGATAGAGTCTTCTTTTTTCACCACCGGATAGCTGTCTAATTAATGTCCCATGCATCGATCTTGGAAAAAGAAACTGCTCTAAAAGTTGTGTTGTACTTATTCGTTCGCCATGTTTATTTTCGATATTTTCACCAATTTCATTTAGATAGTTAATCATTCGTTTATCGCCAGGTATGGGTTCAGTTTGTTGCTGGTAATAACCTAATTTAACCGTTTCGCCCATTAGTAATTCGCCAGAGTTAAGTGGTAATTTTCCAGCAATTGCATTTAGTAAACTAGATTTACCAGCACCATTTTTACCGGTAATCCCGATTCTATCGCTCGCCTGAATCAACTCACTAAAATGATCAATAATTTTATGATTTTCTAAGACTAAACTAGCTTCTTTTAGCTCAATAACCTTTTTACCAAGCCGCTGTTGGCCTAGTCCAATTGAAACATCTTGATCAATTTGTAATGAATTCATATTTTCTTTTAAATCGTTAAAACGGTTAATTCGTGCTTGTTGTTTTGTTGATCTAGCTTTTGCTCCAGTACGCATCCAAGCTAGTTCCTTTTTATATAGCTGTTGTTCTTTATGCTCAGCGGTAACTTCCTGGGCAACTCTTTCAGCCTTTTGAGCAACGAAATCTTGATAGTTACCTTCATACGAGTGTAATTTACCAAATGATAGTTCTAAAATCTGGTTGGCAATTTGATCTAAAAAATACCGATCATGAGTAACAACAATTAAAGCTCCTTTGTACGTTTTAAGGTAACTTTCTAGCCATTCAATAGAACTAAAGTCCAAATGGTTTGTTGGTTCATCAAGAATTAATAAGTCAGGAGCTTGTATGAGTACTTGAGCCAAGCCAACTCTTTTTTTCTGTCCACCAGATAAGGTTGAGACTTTTTGTGTTAAATCCGTTATTTGTAATTGCGTTAGAATTGTTTTAACGTCATTATCGGCATTCCATGCATCTTCACGATTCATACGATCTTCCGCATCTGAGTAACGTTGCTGTAATTTTTCATCTTCAGGATGTTCACTATAGGCTGTTAAAACAGCTTCATAATGACGAATTGTTTCAAAAATAGGTGAAGCTCCTTCAAAAGCGGCTTCCATAATTGTCATATCATCATTTAATTCTGGTATTTGTTTTAAATAACTCATACGATAGTTATTTGGTTTAATTAAATCTCCTGAATCAGCTGGGTCAAGGTCTGTTAATGCATTTAATAACGTTGTTTTCCCTGAACCGTTAGTTCCAATCAATCCGATTCTATCTTTTTCATTAACAATAAAATTTAAATCATCAAATAATGTTTTTTCGCCGTATGTTTTCTTTAAATGTTCTACCCTCAGTGTTTGCATGTAATCACTCTCTTATCTAATTGATTCTCTTTTATAATTTGTATTACTAAGCATGTTTTGTAAAAAAAGAGATTAAATGATATTTAATCTCTTTTTTTACGCTAATTTTAACATTAGTTGCTTAGCCACTTTTAATAATTGAGTTGATTCGTTTGGGACTTCTTCTAGTAAAATACGATTTTCCAATATGGATAAAATTTGGCCTAATTTTTCACCTGGTTGAATACCAACATCTTTTATTAACTGTCGTCCATTAATTGCCATGTCTTTTTTAGACTTAATTGGAAGTGCAGTATAAGCAACTGTCAGCATTTCTGCATCTAAATTACTATTAAATATTGCTGCAACTTCATTTGCAATTAATAATAATTCTAATCCAGTTTCATACATCAGTTCTCGATTAACGGAATCATGAATAATACCGTTAAGTGCTTTGATAACTATTTGAACGTGTGTAATTAACTCATTTGAACTTTTCCATGAGATTAGAAAATGATTAATATTAGTTTCTGTTATCTTTAGAACATGAATAATTAACGACCAAGCAGCTACTTCTGATGTAAGTTTAATTGATTGCATTTTTGACATATCAGTTAGTTCCGATAAATAATTATTAAATTCGGGACAATATTTTACTAAATCTGATTCAACAAAATGTCGAAGTCCAATTTGAGGATTTTTTCCCAACAGTAATTTAATAAATTCAATATGAATCCGTTCAATAGCAATCTTTTTCAATAGTGGTGCATGTTTATTTAATGCTTTCTTCGTTTCCATTTCGATTGTGAAATCTAATTGGCTTGCAAATCTAATTGCCCTCATCATTCGTAAAGCATCTTCATTAAAACGTTCATCAGCAGTGCCAACAGCTCTAATGATGTGATTTTCTAAATCTTGTAGTCCGTTGAACAAATCAATAATCCGTCCATCATGTGTCATTGCTAAGGCATTGATTGTAAAATCACGACGTTTTAAATCTTCTTCTAAAGAGCGTACAAATTCAACATGATCTGGACGTCTAAAATCTTGATAAGTTGATTCTGTTCGAAATGTGGTGATTTCATAACCTTCTCCATGATCTAAAACCATAACAGTCCCATGTTGAATACCTGTATCTACCGTCTTATTAAAAATTTCCTTAATTTCCTCAGGGTATGCACTAGTGGCAATATCAATATCATGGATTGGTAATCCTAAGATAGTATCCCTAACACTTCCTCCGACAAAATATGCTTCAAAACCAGCATTTTCAATGGCTTTAATCACTGGTTCAGCATTAATGAAATCATCCGCAAGATTGGAAACTATCATAATATATTTTCCAATCCAACTAGTAATTCTTTATATTGTCCAATTTTTTCAGTAGCTAATGCAACACCAGACATGAATGAAATACGGTCAAATGAGTCCTGACGAATAGTTAATGCTTCACCCTCGCCACCAAATAAGACTTGTTCATGAGCAACATAGCCTGGTAAACGGACACTATGAATTCTCATGCCTTCAAAGGCTGCACCTCTCGCACCTGGTAATGTTTCTCTTTCATCAGGGTTGCCTTGAATTTTAGGTTTACGAACTTCAGCAATTAATTTTGCGGTATTTAAGGCTGTACCACTTGGAGCATCCAATTTATTATCATGATGCATTTCAATAATTTCAACGTCAGGTAAATACTTAGCAGCTTGTTGCGCAAATTGCATTAATAAAACAGCTGAAATACCAAAATTAGGAGCAATCAATCCACCTAATTTTTCTGTTTTACATAATTGTTTAAGTTCAGCTATATTATTTTCCGATAAACCCGTAGTCCCAATAACTGGTGACATATGTTTCGAAATAGCAAATTTAGTATTTTCGAAAACAACACTTGGGACAGTAAAATCAATCCAAACATCGGAAACTACGTTTATTTCATCTAGCTTATTGAATATTGGGACATTCTCTGTCTTATAGTCAGTAATTTCATTTATATTTTTTTCTGTAGCTGTAGTACTATAGACTCCAACTAATTCAAATAATGGATTTTCTAAGATCATATTTGTTGTAGTGGCACCCATTCGTCCTTTAAATCCAGCAACCAAAACTTTAATCATAGTAATCCTCCTCATCTTTAATTAATACAATCTAGTTTAACAGATTTATACTAGATTTAAAATGATAGTCAGCAGACATTCATCGATAATATGGTATGATATTTATATTGAATTTATTTCAGGGGGTAGAACTAATCTTAAAAAATGAACGAATTAAAATAATCGATTTAGTAATGATTGCGTTAGGTTGTTGTTTTTATGCATTTGGATTAGCAACCGTTAATATAACAAACCATCTTGCTGAAGGTGGTATAACCGGAGTTACTTTAATTTTACGTTATTGGTTTCATATTGATCCTGCGTATTCAACAATTGCAATTAATGTTCCATTAATCCTTATTGGTTACCGTTTTTTAGGTAAACGATCATTAGTCTATACTATATATGGAACAATAATGTTATCTCTTTTCTTATGGATTTGGCAACGTGTTCCGATTCAAATTAATGTAAATGATGATTTGTTTTTAGCAGGTATCCTTGCTGGTGCTTTTGGTGGCCTTGGGTCAGGCTTAGTATATCGTTTTGGTGGTACTACTGGTGGAACTGATGTAGTGGCTCGAATTTTTGAAAAAACACGTGGTATTCAAATGGGTAAGACAATTCTTGCCCTTGATATTGCTGTTTTGGTCATATCACTTAGCTACTTAGATTTAAGGCATATGATGTATACCCTACTAAGCTCATATGTTTTCTCAAAAATTGTTAACTTCACTCTTGAAGGTAGTTATTCTGGACTTGGCATCTTAATAATTAGTGACCAATATCAAATTATAACTAATGAAATTTGGGATAAATTAGGCAGAGGTGTTAGTTACATCAATGGTGAGGGATCTTATTCTCGCCAAAATAAAAAAATGATTTATGTTGTTATCAACCGTAATGAACTTCATCAGTTGAAGGAAATATTACAAAACCAGGATTCAAATGCTTTTGTTTCAATTAGTAGTGTTAATGAAGTACTGGGACAAGGGTTTAGTTTTAATCGACAAAAAAAGAATAAAATCACTAATATCACTAATATCTTTAATAAATGATTGGTCTTGCGCACTGCGATTTTTGCAGTGCGCTTTATTAGTGTGATATAGTTAAAGTAACTTATTGTTTATTACTAAAGGAGGCAATTAAATGAATTATCCCTATCAAAAAGCTTTTAATTTATCATTAGAATCCAACTCTTTGTCCCCATCAACAATTTTAGAATATAACTACGATATTCATGATTTTTTTAACTATCTTCTAAATTTTAATGATGCATTCTCTAATTCAATAATGGTTGAAACTATCTTAGAATCAGACGTTCGTCAATATTTAACTATGCTTCAAGATAAAAGAAATATTAAAAATTCAACATATACTAAGGTTTTATCGCATCTGAATGGTTATTTTAAATATTTATTTACCCATCAGATAAATACTCATATTCCAACATTAATGTTAAAAGGGAAAAAAAATATCGCAAATTCTGTTATAACCTTCAATTGGTTAATAGACTTCGACTCTTATCTTTTAAATTCAGAAATTAGCTACTATTCTCGACTTGTTTTATTAATGACACGGCATTTCTTTAAAATTTCAGAAATCTTACAACCTGGTTTTTTCGTTAGCTTTAAACAATTAACATTTACGGAAACAGAGGAATTATTTTTGAAGCAATTCAATACCTATATTAAACAACTACAAATTTTACAAAACTCCAACGATTGCTTTTTAAAACTGCGTAAAAATGTTGAAGCACCTTTATTATCTTTACCTGGTCTACATAAATTTTTAAAGAAAGATTTACAATTTATTGCGCCAAATGTTTCACCACGTCTGCTGTACCAGTCAGCTATTTGTTTTTCTATTCTCACTAACAATACGATGACAGATTCAGAAATTATGATGACGTTAAGAATTGATCCAAATTCACTTTTATACTACCGTCATTTAATTATTGAACAAAAATTAAT
Organism: Dellaglioa sp. CoH-56-MRSF-12; assembly: GCF_056782075.1. Next base: position 105,466 of record NZ_JBXAYD010000002.1, on the reverse strand, counting down.
CATATAAACCTTAAAAGAGCAACAAAAAGGAGCTAGAAAAATTCTAGCTCCTTTTTGTTGCCCAAATATTTTTAAATTATGCTACTTTTCGCCATAACTTTATCTAACCAATAGTCTTAATAATTCGTGCTGGATTACCTGCGATTAAAACATTATCAGGTACATCTTTTGTTACCACACTACCAGCACCAACGACGACATTATTTCCAATCGTGACACCAGGTAAAACAATCACTGATCCACCAAACCAACAATCATCACCAATTGTAATTGGTGCATCATATTGCCATCCTTCACGACGTAAATTTTTGTCCATAGAATGATGATTAGGTGTATATAACTGACAATTAGGCCCAATGAAACAGTGTTCTCCAATTGTTATTTGTCCTGCACTTAAAATCTGTAAATTAGAATTAATAAATGTGCCTGACCCTATTTTTAACATTTCCGGCCATTCTATAGTTGAAATTGGAAAATATATTTCAGCAGATTTTTCCATATTAGGTAAAAATTCTTTAAGCATTTTATCTGCATCATTCGTATCATGAGCCGCCAATTTATTTATTTTATAAATAGTTTGTGCACTTGTTTTAACAGTTTTTTGAGCCCATTCTTCTTTAGAATATTGGTACCAATCGCCATCTATAATTTTCTCAGTAATACTTTTTTTACTCAATCGTTCAATTTCTTTTTCGTTTAAATCTTTCATGTCCCTACCCCCGATATATAATTTTAGATAATTAATCGCCATTTAAACAACATTACCTATCTAAAATTATATCCTTAATAGCAATTAAAAAGCAAAAAATAATAATATCATTTATAAATATACCATCATAAATTCTATAATCTCTTTTCAAAAATTAAATTTTGGTCATTTTGTTCTATAAAGTGATAATTATTAGTCTTAGCTACTTTCAAACTTTTTATATTATTCAAATCTAGTATTATTTTTAATTTTTTTAACTTATATTCCTTTATAGCTAGTTTCTCAAGTTCTGTTAAGGCCTTTGACATTATTCCGCGTCCTACATACGACTTGTCTAACCAATAACCAACCTCAGCAGTTCCCATATGTAAATCTATTCCATGTAAATCAATCATGCCAACGATATTCTTATTAATTTTTATAGCGAAAATTAATTTAGTTTCATCCTTAAAAGAGTCTCTTAAAAAAATTATTTCATCATTAATCGATTTCATAGCATTAACCCATGGAAGCCACTCACTTAATTCAAGACGATTACGACTAATTAAATTAAATATTTCAGTACTATCTTCTAATTTTGGTATCACTATCTGATTTGTAATCATTTTACTTCCCCTTCTTTAAGCAAATCTTACAAATTGCTAACAAAAAACGCTTATACCAAAAGAATGATATAAACGTTTTATTTTAATAATTTATATCATTTTGAATATCAATAATTTCTTGATCATCAGGTACTAAAGCTAAGTAATGTTTAATTGCGTCCTTTAACTCCTCTTGTCGTCCGTTCTCTCTAAAAATAAATATAACAGATCTTAAAAAGTCAACTTGATTAGTAAAATAAGGGTATGCTTCTAAATAATTTTCTTCAGCTTTATCATAATCTTCAAGTCTTTCATATGAAATAGCTAAATTCCAAAATATTTGAGGATCTACATCTCCGTCGCTCTTGATATCTTCTAGTAATTTAATATCTTCATCATCACGTTCTTGCTTAACTAATAAATTACTTAATTGTAATAATATGCCAGTATTATCTGGATTAATATCAATTGCTTTATTTAAATACTTTTCAGCTTGCTTCTCATCGTCCAATTTTAAGGCAACAGTCGCTGCCTGTTCATACAATGTATCATTTACCTCGTCAACCGCTAACCCTTCTTGATAGACAAGTAAAGCATCATTCAATCTATTCTCATCTGAAAGTGCTTGACCAAGAATTGGATATAAGGATGTATACGAAGGATCTTCTTCCTTCAAATCATAAAGAATATCAATTGCTTTTTGTTGATCATTTAATTGTAGATAGGTTAAACCCATCTGTAACTTAGTATCAGAGTCCATATTTTCTAAATGAATTTGTTCTAAATATGCCATTGCTTTTTCAAACTGCCCACTGTTTGCGTAACTAACACCTAATCTTTGTACTAAGTTAACCTGTGACAGTTCAGTCTGTCCTGATTTAATTAATTCAAGATAAAATCCGATTGCCTGACTAAATTGTTTTGTATTAAAATATAGTTCGCCTAAAGCAAATTGGATAACTTCTTCTTCAGGAGCCAACTTATATGCAGTTAATAATTTATTTTCACTAACTTCAAACATACCTTGTGTCTGATATAAATCGGCAGCAACCATAAGAGACTGAAGATAAGCTTCTGAATCTTCTTCAATTTCTGACAAATAGTTAAGTGCTTCATCAGATTTTCCTTCACTAATTGCAATATCTGCCAGGAATGTTTTTAAAGTATCTTCTTCTGGATATTTTTCTAATAATCTTTCATAAGTACGTTTAGATTGAGCTAAAAAACCTAAGCTATATAACTCTTCTGCTAAACTAAATAATGTTGCATCATTGTCTTTTCTTAATGCTCTGGCAAATTCTTTCATTGCCTCATCAATTTGTCCTTCGTCCAAGTAGTCTAGCATAATTTCTGAATGCGTCATTAAATAACTTCCCTTCATTATTAAATTAATATGGTTTAGTTTAATCTATCATACACACAATAGCTAGTAATCTCGTACATAACTATTGTCTATAAAATAAATTATAGATTGAAAAAGCTAGTACAAAATGAATTGTACTAGCTTTTTCTAAGTATTATTTAACAGAATCCTTTAAAGCTTTACCTGGTTTAAATGCAGGTACTTTACTTGCAGGGATTTGAATTTCTTCACCAGTTTGTGGGTTACGACCTTTACGAGCAGCGCGTTCACGTACTTCAAAGTTACCGAAACCGATTAATTGAACTTTTTCACCTGTAGCTAATGTGCTTTGGATTGAACCAAATACAGCATCAACTGCGACAGTAGCATCTTTTTTTGTCAATCCTGTTTCTTTTGCAACATTTTCGATTAATTGTGCTTTGTTTGCCATAATGTTTCACCTCCCCTAAAATGTGTCCGAATATTTAAAAATATTCAGCCATTATTATTTAAAATAAATAATAATAATAGAACCAGAGATTACTCTACTAATTCTTTATTTAAGATACCATACAAAACGTATTACATCAAGGTATTTAACTACTTTAGCAGAAAAAAAGATGGCATGGTAGCGTTTTATCAATTTGAATTATTTTCTTCTTCTTTCAATAACATGAATTGGTGTTCCTTCAAAATCAAACGATGTTCTAATTTGATTTTCTAAGAAACGTTCATATGAAAAATGCATCAAATCAGTATCATTAACAAATACAACGAATGTAGGTGGTTGTATTGCTACTTGTGTTGCATAGTAAATTCTTAAACGTTTTCCATTATCAGTTGGCGTTGGATTATGGGCTACTGCATCCATAATGACATCATTTAATACTGAAGATGTAATACGACGACTATGATTTTCATTTACGCGTTTAATTAATTCGGGTATCTTAGATAATCGTTGCTGTGTAATTGCAGACACAAAAATAATAGGAGCATAACTAAGATATGCAAATTCTTGACGTATATTAGCCTCAAAATCAGATAATGAATGATTATCTTTTTCAAGAGTATCCCATTTATTTACGACGATAATGATACCACGTCCTGCTTCATGGGCATACCCTGCAACTCTCTTATCTTGTTCCCGAATACCTTCTTCAGCATTTAACACAACTAAAACAACATCTGAACGATCAATAGCACGCATGGCACGTAGTACAGAATACTTTTCAGTATTTTCATATACTTTTCCGCGTTTTCTAATACCAGCTGTATCAATCATTGAGAACATATCGCCCTCTTCAGTATCAAAAGCTGTATCAATTGCATCACGTGTAGTCCCTTCAATAGGTGAAACAATAACACGATTTTCACCCAGGATTGCATTCACCAATGAAGACTTACCCACGTTAGGACGACCAATCAAACTAAACTTAATTCGACTGTCATCTTCATCAGGAATATTTTCAGGGAATTTCTTTGTAATCTCATCCAATAAGTCACCAACCCCAAGGCCATGACTACCAGAAACTGGAAATGGTTCTCCAAATCCTAATGAATAGAAATCAAAAATATCTTGTCTAGACTCGGGATTATCAACTTTATTAACCGCTAAAATAACTGGCTTATCAGAACGATATAAAATTTTAGCCACTTTCTCATCAGCATCCGTTACGCCTTCTTTTACACTTACAAGAAAAACAATAACATCAGCTTCATCGATTGCGATTTGTGCTTGTTCAGTGATTTGCGTCAAAAAGGGTTCATCACCGATATCGATACCACCAGTATCAATCAAGCTAAATTTTTGCGCTAACCACTCACTATGAGCATAAATACGATCTCGTGTAACACCAGGAGTATCCTCAACAATTGAAATTCTTTCCCCGGCTATTCTATTAAAAACTGTGGACTTTCCAACATTAGGACGTCCAACAATTGCTACAACAGGATTTGCCATAGATAGTACCTCACTCTCTAAATATCTTTTGTAATAAATAATAAAAACGACTGAACTACAGTTCAGTCGTTACTTAAAAATAATATTTTAATTATTTGTTAGTATCTGCATCTTCTAATGCTTTACCTAAAATATCACCAAGTGTGAAACCAGTACTTTCTTCTGGCATACCACTCATTGTTGATTTAGGAGCTTTAGCTTTTGGTGCAGCTTTTTTAACTGTTTTTTTCTTTTCAGGTTTTTCTTCTGTTGCTGGTTTTTCTTCGAGAGCTTTAATTGATAAAGCTAAACGATGTTCTGCTGGATGTACTTCAAGTACTTTAACTTGAACAGCTTGGCCAGTTTTTAAAACTTCGCCTGGTGTAGCAATATGTGTGTAAGAAATTTGTGAAATATGAACTAATCCTTCAATTCCAGGCATAACTTCAACAAATGCACCAAATGTCGTTAAACGTTTAACAGTACCATCTAAGACGTCATCTACATGGATATCATTTTCAACATTATCCCATGGTTGAGGTAATGTTTGTTTGATTGATAATGAAATACGATTCTTATCTAAATCGATTGCCAATACTTTAACTTTAACTTCTTCACCAACTGATAAGACATCTTCTGCCTTAGAAATACGGTTGTAAGAAATTTCTGAAATATGAACAAGTCCATCAATACCACCAAGATCAACAAATGCACCGAAGTTAGTTAAACGGGCAACTGTTCCTGTTACAACTTCACCAACTGTTAAAGTTTTAAGAGTTTCTACTTTTTGAGCATCTCTTTGAGCTTTAACAATTGCTTTATGTGATAAGATTAATCTATTTTCAGTTGGGTCAATTTCAATAATTTTGAAATCTAATGTTTGATGGTTATATTTTGATAAATCTTCAACAAAACGATCATCAATCATTGAAGCGGGTACGAATCCACGCACACCAGCATCAGCAACTAATCCACCTTTAACAACTTGTGTTACTGTAGCTTCGATTGTAGCATCATCATCAGCTAATTTTTGTAAGTCATTCCAAACTTCACGTTCAGCAATTCTTCTTTGTGATAGTAAGTAACTACCACCTTCTTTATCGCCACCGATACTTGAAATAACAACTAAATCCATAACGTCACCAATTTTGACAACGTCTTCTGTTTCTTCACCAGCTTTAAGTGCTAGTTCTTTAGCTGGTACAACACCTTCAACACCGGCGCCTTCAATACCAACAATGACTTGTTTAGCATCATCGATAGCTAAAACTTCACCTTTTATAACAGAACCAACCTTAACTTCACTTACACTATTTAATGCTTCTAGTAAATCATTATTTTCTTCAATATTACTCATGGACAATGTCCTCCTTAGCGAATAAACTCTATTTATTATTTTAGCTGAAATGAAGAGTAATTACTAGTGCTAATACTCATTTTTCACATTTTATTTTATTATTTGTTAATTATATCCATAATTTTCTGTACGACCCCATCAATATTCATTGAAGTCGTATCTACAAGTATAGCATCTTTTGCCTGAATAAGCGGAGAAATTTCACGTGTAGAATCTTTTCGATCTCGTTCGGCAATTTCAAACTCTAAAACATCAAGTGTTGTATTAATACCCTTAATTTGATTTTCCTTAAATCGGCGAAGAGCACGTTCTTTAACACTCGCAACTAAGAATATTTTAACTTCAGCATTTGGTAATACTGTCGTTCCGATATCACGACCATCCATAACAATTGATCCATCTTCGGCAATTTCTTGTTGTCTTTTAACTAATTCCTTGCGTACACCTTCTTGAGCAGCAACCGTTGAAACATTATTAGTTACCTCAGGTTGCCTAATTGCTTGTGTTATGTCTATATTGTTTATATAGACTAATTGTTCTGGATTTGCTGGTTTAAAAGAAATTATTGTATCTTTTAATAGACTAACTAACTTATCATCATTATCCAGCGCAACATTCTTTGCCATTGCTTCAAAAGTAATTGCTCGATACATTGCCCCAGTGTCGCAATAAACATAATTTAATTTTTTAGCAACTAATTTAGCGACAGTGCTTTTTCCTGCGGATGCCGGTCCGTCAATTGCAATTTGGATATTATTTTTCATCAAGTAATTCCTCCATAAAAATGGGATTGATTAGATATCAATCCCATATGTATATTATTTAACTCTTATTTTTTGTCCTGCACTAATAGAAGTAGTCAACCCTGGATTCATTTGTAGAAGTTGTTCTGTAGTTAACCCATTGTTTGCTGCAACACGATATATGCCTTGTCCTGCTTCGACAGTTACATATGACTTTGAAGATGCACTTGATGAACTATCAGAGCTGGTTGATTCACTAGACGCTGAGCTAGAGCTTGAATTAGTGCTAGAACTAGCTTTCTCTTTTGATTCAGAGCTAGCTTTTTCTTTTGATGCTTTTTCTTTCGATTCAGAACTAGCTTTTTCTTTTGATTCAGAGCTTTTCTTAGCACTTGAGCTAGAACTATCAGAATCATCAGTTTTGGTAACTATTTTTTTACTTACTGAACTCTCGCTTGTGGTTCTATCTTCTGGTTGGTATACTTTGTTACTTTCAACAATATAAAAAGCAATCGTTCCAATAATAATAGCTACAAAAACAACTAATAACCCCGTAGTTAATAATGAACTATTTTTACTTTTACGTCTATTCGCTGATCGAGAATAATTTCCATTATCGTCTCTATCGTCTTCGAATGATTTTTCCCAAGGCTTTTTTTCTGAATTATCTTTTTTATCACTCATTTTTCAATCCTCCTAAAAACAATTATCATTATTTTACCATAATAATCCAAATTATTCTCAAGATAATTTAAACAATCTTGAAATAATATTATCTGTTGATTGAATTAACTGCTTGTCATCATTTTTGATTATCTTTTTTTCTAATCCAATCTTTTGAAGTACATCCACATTAAATAACGCTGAGCAACAGAATTCATCATGTTCTATTAATTTCGATTCTCCAAAATGGTTTAAAATTTGTTGCTTTCGACAATTACTTGAATTAACAAACATTATCATATTTTGTAATCCAGTTTCTTTTTCAATTTTCCTTTGTCTAAAAAGGAACTGCACCTCTTCAACTGAGCTTTGTTTCTCATAGTAATAATCTAACAGTTTACCTTTTTCTTCTCCAAGACCAACTAATTCCTTATGTTTTTTAAAATACATCCTAATAAAATCATCATCTGGAATGGTTAAATCAATTAAGTTTCTTTGTAGAAACACATCATTTTCTTGAGAAAAAACAATTGCGATACTCTGCTGGCCATCTCGTCCAGATCGGCCAAATTCTTGTACGTAGCTTTCAAAATCAGCGGGCATATGATAATGGATAACGTATCTAATATCTTTCTTATTAATACCCATACCAAAAGCGCTTGTTGCACATATAACATCTATTTGATTTTCCATAAATTGTCTTTGTACCGTATACCTTGCCATATCATTCAAGTCAGCATGGTACGGTTCAGACCTTAATCCAGTGTTATTATTTATTAAATCTGAGACCTCATTTGCCTTTTTCTTGCTCGAGAAATAAACGATTCCAACACCCTTGATTTTATTCAATAAATTTAATAATTGCTTATTTTTATCAGATTCATCATGCACTTTTAAGACACTTAAAAAAATATTACTTCTATTAACCGATTTAATGATTTTATGAAAATCTCGACCTTCTGTTTTTAATTGTGTCATAATATCATTCTGAATATTTAGTGCAGCTGTGGCTGTCAACGCCAAAACGCAAGGTGTACCAAGTTTCACAATTGCATTATTCAAATCCAAATAATCAGGCCTAAAATCTGGTCCCCAAGTGGAGATACAATGTGCCTCATCTACAACAAATAGTGATACATCTATTTGTTTAAGGGCATTTATCACTTCAAATTGACTTAGCATTTCAGGAGATAAATAAACAAATTTATAAGATTGTATATTTTTTAACACATATTTTTTTTCAGAATAACTCAATATTGATGTTAATCCAATAGCTGTCCCATTACCACGAAAATTAAATTGACTAACTTGATCTTGAATTAAAGATAACAACGGTGAAACGATAACTGTCGTACCATTCATAAGATAGCCAGCTAACTGATAACACAATGATTTCCCAGTCCCTGTAGGTAGTACTGATAACGTGTCTTGACCAGATAAGATAGTTTCTATGGTTTCTTCTTGGCCTATCATAAATGAATCGAATCCAAAGTATTCCATCAATTTTTCTTTTAAATTAATTTTGGACATCTATTTTACTCCTATAAATTTGATACAAACGATAATCGAAAAAATTTATATCAGGTTTCTTATTTTGTATTATTTTAAAAGGTACTTGATCAATATCTCTCCCCATAATTTCAGATAAATCATTAACTATTTTTTTTGTTAAAAAAGTATCAAATGGAAATTTTTCACTAATCATTGCTAATTCAAGTAAATGTTCAAAAATTGTACTAGTCTTCAATCCTCTACTTTTAGCCACATCATTAACAGATAGGCCCATAGTAATTAATCTCATCGTTTCCTTTGCACTTTCAGAAATAATTCCTGTTTTTAGAATTGACTGAACTAATTCTTTGAACACACTTTGTTTTTGCTCCTCAATCCAACTAGCAAAAAAATTTATTGTATCTCTGTATATTAATTGAATCTCCATTTCTGATAGATTCAACTCATTTGCTAACTGTTTATTGGTCAATCCATTAAGATTATGACCAATTAATTTGTTCATAAATATTAAACTAGAATTTGTATCAATTTTTTGCACGAACAATCGTAATTCTAAATTAACTTGTTTTGTTAGTATTGTTTTGTCATTATTAGAAATCCATTTTTTGATATTAAATTTAGTTAATTCGGATGTTACGACAGGATAATAATGACGATTAACAAAGCTAAGTTCAGATACAACTTGTATAGCTAAAATACAAGTTTCTGACCATTCATTAAATTTATATTGATTTATTAATTTAGGGTGCTTAATTTGATATAAATCGCTTTTCGCTTTTTTTTGTCGAATTAAACCATTTTGCGTTAACCGAACTTGCCCATTAGATTCAGTGAGTAATTTATTTTGTTTCAACTTAGAAAGTATTTTTTGATATATTTCATTTGTAAATTGAGGATCAATACTAAAATAATCTAGCAAATCATAACGCATTCCCCAATATATATTGGAAACAGTATTCCGACCTGTAATAATGCTAAATATTACATTAGGTCGCCGATATTCGACATTAAACATTTGTAAGAGATAATCTTCAACCATAAAATACCATCCTTATAAAATAAAATGAGGAAGAATCACTTAAGAATTCTCCCTCATTAATTATACTATAGTTGTTTATATTTTTTATTATTTAACTGAACCCAACCATACATTCTCTGATATAAAAGACTAAATAACCCAACGACCAGAATTCCTTTTATAATATTAAAAGGAACAATACCAACAATAACGTACTTGGATACTGACATTCCGATATTCATACCGATAACATTCAAGTACACTGGTAGAATTACAAAATAATTTGCAATAGATAATACAGCAGTTAGTACAAAGGTACTCACTAAAACTGCCAAAATACTCTTTCCAAGTGTTGGCTTAAGGTTTCCTTTACCTTTGAGAAGATAATATGCTGGAAATGATACCGCCATTGATGCTAAGAAATTACTTCCAACACCTATCAAGCTGGCAATATCTGTTCCAGTTGAAACTAGATACAGCAATGAACGAACGACGGCAACCATCACACCGCTCATTGGTCCCAAAATAAAAAATCCAATTAAAATTGGTAAATCACTAAAATCAATTTTTAAATACGGAAAAATTACTGGGAAAGATAAAAACATTAATACGTATGAGATTGCAGCTAAGAACGCTGTAATCACAACTTTATAAACTGGTGACCGATTCATACTAGAAAACCTCCTGGAAGGCCATCTTCAATGAAGAACCTTTCAAGTAAATAAAAATGAACGCCATTAATCACTAAAGATTAACAGAGTTCATTTGAAATTACTTACTCAAATAAGCCCTATCTTCTTTATCCAGACTTTAACTGTCGGTACTGGAATTACACCAGTCCAGCCACATATACAATGTGGGTCGCGGACTATAACCGCCGGTCGGGAATTACACCCTGCCCCTGAAGACGAACCAAATATTTTATTACGCTACAAAATATAACATAGGATAAAATAAGTTACAATTATTTACGCTCGGCGATACTTTTCAATGCATGAACTTCTTCTTCAGATAACTCACGGTATTGACTCGAAGTTAATCCATATAAATCTAAGAATCCATAAGTTTCACGTTTTAATTTTTCCACTGGATGTCCGACCTCTGCCAACATATTTTTAACTTGATGATTTCGGCCTTCATGAATTGTTAATGAAACAATTGCTTTTTGCTTATTTTTATCTGCTGAAATAATTTTTGAATGAGCAGGAGCCGTTTTCTTACCATCAATTACAATTCCTTGACGTAACGTTTTTAAATCATCATTAGATGGAATACCATTCACTTTAGCGACGTAAGTTTTGTCAATCTTATACTTTGGATGAGTCATTTTGTTGGCTAACTCACCATCATTTGTCATTAATAATAATCCAGAAGTATCATAATCTAATCGACCGACTGGATAAATTCTTTCCCTTACACCTGGAAAATAATCCGTAACAACCTTACGATCTTTATTATCCTTAACAGCCGAAATAACTCCTCTTGGTTTGTAGAATAAATAATAGACTAATGGTTCTTCATTTAAACGAATACCATCAACTTCAATTTTATCTTCACTTGTGACCTTAATACCCAACTCACTTGCAACCTTACCATTCACCTTAACATGACCTTCTGAAATCATTTTTTCGGATTGTCTTCGTGACGCAACACCTGATTGCGCCATAACTTTTTGTAATCTTTCTGCCTCTGCCATATTATTCCTCATTTTCTTGTAATTTTTCGTTAAAATTATTTAAAAAAAGTTTACCTATTTCTCCATCAAAATCTTGATTTTCACTAATCACTGGAAGTTCTTTTAGTTCAGTTAATCCAAAATAATTTAAAAATTGCGTCGTTGTTACATATATAATAGGTCTTCCTGGTACATCAAGACGTCCATTTTCACGAATTAGATCTAAAGCAATCAATTTTTGCAGTGATCCTGAACTTTGAACTCCTCGGATATCATCAATTACAAGTCGTGTCACTGGTTGTTTATAAGCAATGATAGCTAGCGTTTCCAGTGCTGCATTAGAAAGTCTTCTTGAATTAGGATTTTCAAAATAATCTTTAATTAAATCTGCTAATTTCTCTTTTGTTACTAATTGATAACAATCATTATATTGAATTAGCTCCAAGCTAGAATTTATATCATTTTTATACTTTAATGATAATTTTTCAAGTTGTTCTTTAACTGCTGATTTCAATAATCCAGTTAATCTAGATAATTCTGCTAGAGATATTCCTTGATCCCCACTCACAAATAAAAGTCCTTCAATATTTGCTAAATGACTCACCTTCGTACCTCCTTAATACAATAATCTATGGTTCAATTTTTAAAATCTGAATCATTTCATGGCTATTTGCTTGTTTCAATTTAATTTGGTTTAATTTTGAAAGTTCTAATATTGCCAGAAAAGTAACAACAATTTCATCAACCGTTGTTGTTATTTCAAAAAAATCACTAAATATTAAACTCTTATTTGAATTTAGAATGATTTTTTTTATTTCTGATATTTTATCAGAGAGTGATGCTAGTTGCACATTAATTTTTTTCTCAATTGGTTGATGATTTATTTGCTTTATTAAAACTCTTTTAAAAGCATTCTCAAGTGTTTCTAAATCCAGGCCAGGTATATCAAGTTGAGGTTTATCAAATCTATTTTTAGGAATACTACTTTGTTCCTTAGAAAAATAATTCGCACGTTTATTTTCCCTGACGCTCAACTCTCCAGCCGCCTCTTTAAAAATTTGATATTCAATTAATTGTTCGACTAGACTTGCCCTTGGATCAGTTTGAGTTTCCTCTACATTGGAAAATTCTGCCGGTAATAACATTTGACTCTTAATTTTCATCAACGTTGAAGCCATCACTAAATATTGACCAATCACATCTAATGACATATTCGTAGTATCTTTAATAATAGTTAAATATTGCTCTGTTATTTCTGAAATTTGAATATCATAAATATCCATCTCAGAATCTTTGATTAAATGCAGTAACAAATCAAGTGGTCCTTCAAAAGAGGTTAATTTTAATGTTACCTGACTAATAGATTTAAATTTTTGACTCATTTTTTTGCATTTCCCATTTTTCAATTAATTTTGTAGTATCAATTGTACCCATGATTTTTTTATCAGGATATAGCGATAATACAGCGTTCAGAATCAAAAAACTAACTTTTTTATGTCTTTCATCTGGACTCAATGATATTGCCCGAACTACGACAACGTTGCCATCATTTTCAATACCAACTATACCAGTAAAATTACCTGCCTCATTTTTCCAAAGATACAAATCTCGATTTTCTGTATCTTGATAACCTTTAATTGCTAAATTAATTCTAGTAACATCCTTCAAGTCAGGTATAAATGACAACAAGCCCATCGCAATTTTTTCATAATCATTCTTATACTTAATAAGCATTATTGTTCTCCTCTACACGCACGGCATTCATGAGACAATTCATATATTTAAAAATAACTAATATACTTGTTTGTTACCGATATATTAATTTAACGTTGAACTAATAAATTATATTTTCAAATAATTTTATTTATTATCTCTTACCTACTAAAATAGTTTTCTATTAATCATCTGTTTCGTTAATTAATTCATCATTATTAGTTTCAAATTCCTCAGGCATTTTTATTAAAATAAGATTACCATCTTCTTGTTTAACATAACGCTCTTTTAGCAGATGTCCAACAGCTCTCTTAAATTGACCTTTGCTGATACCAAAATATTCTTTAATGTCTTCTGGATTACTTTTATCAGTAAAAGGTAATGTTTTTTCATCATTATGACTTAATGCAGCAATCAACATTGCTGCATCATCACTAATTGCTTCATAGGCACGTGGTTTGATAGATAGATTAATTGTACCGTCAGTTCTAATTCCAATTACACGTCCTTCTAATACTTGACCTAATCTAGGTTCATTAAATCTTTCAGATGGATGGATAAATCCAAGATAATCATCATCAGTAATTACAAAAGTTCCAATCATTTTTAAGCGAATAACTGTAAATTTCATATTTTTATTTTTTAATGAGTCATCAGGTTTCTTAGCAATTGATCGAAACATTTCTTCGTCCGCAACATCACCCCAAATACGATCTTTGGCATCAATTTTAAGTCCAACCATTAATCGATCACCAGCTTTTGGCCAAAGTGATTTCATTTCTGGTAAATCATCTAGTGAAACTGCTACATCTTTGTCTGGTAAACCAATGTCAACGAAGACACCTAAATCTCTTCTAACTTTTACAACGTCTCCGAATGCATATTGATCAATGCCAGCTCTAGGAATTATTGTTGATAAACTCAAATCATGATCTTCGTTCTCATACACAAAGCCTGTAACCATCGAACCGTTCGCTAATTGACTGTTTTTTTCATCTTTCAATAAATGCATTGTTATACTATCTTTTTGTACTAAAAATTCTGTATCATTCTCATCAGTTACCATTGCGGTAACAACTTGTCCCATTATTGAACTCATTTATTTCTCCCATTCAAAAAAATATTATTTTATATTTCTTTATTCATATTTTAAAATTACATACTCACATTTTACCTGATATTAGGCTTAATAGCCAATTGAATAGAAATATTGTGTAATAAAAAAGGGGCTGTGACATAAGTCTCTTCAATATGATATTAAACAAGTCTCCCGAAATCTTTTTTGATTTCGGGAGACTTGTTTCTTTTTACTACTTTTTAATATATTATCTAATTAGAAAAATAAAAAGGAACACTGGCCTTCGACCCCCAATGCTCCTTAATTTAATCCTCGAAAGGACTTAAAAATGCAAAATTATTATAACATAAATCAGACTTGTTTAGCCATCTCAACTGACTATATACCAGAAAAGAATAACACTGCGTGTTATATCAATACGCTAATCGAAAAATTAGAAATAAAAGAACCTTATCTTTTTGGTCGCCCCCGTGAATATAATCTTTCAGCTTTATTGAAGTTATATCTTTTTGCTATAACTCGAGGTGTTTTTAGTAGTCGTCGGGTCGCCTTACTAGCACAAGAAAATTTATCGGCACGTTGGTTAACACAAGAGCAAATGCCATCTTACCGAACTATTGTCCGATTTAGAACGTCGAATGAATTAACTGATTTAATTGATCGCAGTTTAGATACCTTAGTCGAATATTTACGACAACAAAATATGATTAGTGATGCCATCTTTATTGATGGTACTAAGGTTTTGGCTAATGCTAATAAATATAGTTTTATTTGGAAAAAGAATACAATACGTTTTGATCAAATGAATCGCGAAGCGATTTTAGAGCTACTAGTTGAATTAAAAACAGCGCATGCTGCTTGTAAAGTCCCAGAAGGCTCCAATCTAACACTAGAAATGATTGAAGAAGTTATCGATCGACTTGATCAGAAATTAGTAGCATTAGACCAGGAAGTTTCAAGAACTAAGAAGATAAGTCCCAATCCAGCTAAAAGAATTCGAAGAACCCTAAAATCTAAGAAGAATCAATTAACTAAACGCCAACATAAATTAAGTGAACATGAAGCACAAATGAAAATATACGGTACTCGAAATAGCTATTCTAAAACTGATCATGATGCAACTTTTATGCGTATTAAAGAAGATCCAATGTTAAATGGTCAACTTAAGCCAGCTTATAACTTACAAATTGCGACCAGTAACCAATTTATTTTGGGCTACCAATTATTTCAAAATCCAACAGATACTAGAACACTTCAACCGTTTCTTAAAACGTTAAGTACTCATAATAAATTAGATAAATACATTGTTGCCGATGCCGGATATGGATCAGAATCAAACTATCGTTTCATTGAAGATGAATTACCAAATCAAACTGCTATAATTCCTTACGGTACCATGATTAGAGAACAAAGCAAAAAATGGCGAACTGATGATAGAAAAGTTATGAACTGGGATTATCATGAAAATAATGATTACTATATTGATCCGCACGGCGTGCGATTTAACTTTAAAGCGTATCGGAAAAGAACCGATAAATATGGAATAGTTCGTGAATTTAAAGAATATCAAGCAGAGTTACTAGATGAGAATCAGATAATTATTCCTGCGGCTAAAACACTTAGAGGTGCACGTCGTAAGATTCAAGTTAACGGATCTTGGGAATATTTTAAGGCACAACAATGTGAACGACTTTCTGAACCAGAAACGGGTCAAATTTACGCGCACCGTAAAATTGATGTAGAATCCGTTTTTGGTCGAATGAAGGCCTCTTTGCCGTTCAATCAATTTCTATTGCGAGGGATTGAGAAGGTTAAAAAGGAAGCAGGTTTGATAGTAATGGCATTAAATATCCAAAAATTAGCCAGTTTAGGAGGTAAATAATACTTCTGTTTTCTATATTTTTTTAAATAAAAAGAAATAAGGCTCCAGAAATCAAAAAATGATTTCCGGAGCCTTATTTTGAACTTTATTGAAGGGACTTATGTCACAGCCCCTTTTCCAATTTTAAAATATTCAAGTAAGGATTGATACAACCTGATCAATATTATCTTAATTAGTCAATTATATTCATGATTAACCCAATAACATTTTTCGTCACCAATGTCTTACCGATATACTAACTTAGGTTCATCATGTACTTGAACCTTAATATAATTAGTCTACTAATTGAACTTTCAAACTGTTTGTTGTTCCTTTTTCACCAACTGGAAGACCAGCAGTGATTAAGATAAGGTCACCTTTTTTAGCGAAACCTAATTCTTTAGCTTTTTCAGTTGCTAAACTAAACAATGCATCTGTTGATGCTGGTTTTTCAGCAATGATTGGGTGAACACCCCAGTTAACTGATAAACCATGACGAGTTTGTTCGTCAAAAGTAATAGCTAAAATATCTGAGTCAGGACGGTATTTAGAAATCATACGTGCTGTTTGACCAGATTTTGTAGCAGCGATGATAGTTTTAATACCTAAGCTATCAGCTGTTTCAGCAACAGCACGACCAATAGTTTCAGTAACATCATTTTTGTCAAATTCATTTAATGCAAATGAGCTATGTGCACGCAATGCATTTTCAGATTTTTCATCAATACGAGCCATTGTTGCAACTGATTCTACAGGGTAGTCACCATTAGCACTTTCACCTGAAAGCATTGTTGCATCTGTTCCATCAAATACGGCATTAGCAACATCAGATGCTTCAGCACGTGTAGGACGTGGGTTTTCTTGCATTGAATCAAGCATTTGAGTAGCAGTAATAACTGGTTTGCCCAAAGCGTTACATTTTTTGATTAAGTCTTTTTGAACTAAAGGAACATTTTCAGCAGGAATTTCAACACCCATATCGCCACGGGCAATCATTAATCCTTCAGAAACTTCCATAATAGCATCAATATTATCGATACCTTCTTGTGATTCAATCTTAGGGAAGATTTGAACATGTTCCATTCCTTTTTCTTCAAGTAAAGCGCGGATATCTAAAACATCAGCTGGTTTACGTACAAAACTTGCAGCAATGAAATCAATGTTTTGATCTAAACCAAAACGAATATCGTCTGAATCTTTTTCAGTAATACCAGGTAAGTTAATTGATACACCAGGAGCGTTAACACCTTTACGTGAACCTAAACGACCAGAATTCATAACAGTTGTTACTAATTCGTTAGCAGCTGTATCAATTTCATCAATTCTCATATCGATAAGACCATCATCAAACAATACGTGGCCTCCAACATGAACATCTTCAATTAAACCTGGGTAAGTAACAGCAATCTTTTCTTTTGTTCCTTCAAGTGAATCATCCATTGAAATACGAACAATATCATTAATTTCAAAGTTGATTTTACCTTCTTTTTGAACAGTAGTACGGATTTCTGCACCTTTAGTATCAAGCATGATACCAACCATTTTACCAGTAATTTTTTCTGCTTCATGAACTAATGTCATACGACCTAAATGTTCTTCATGGTCACCATGAGAAAAGTTGAAACGGAAAACATTAGCACCGGCTTCGATTAATTTAACAATTGTATCAAGATCTGAACTGGCTGGACCAAGTGTACTTACGATTTTAGTTTTTTTCATTAGATTATGATCTCCTCTTAGTTTACTTATTATTTATAAATAACAATAACAGTATTATATTATTTTGGTGTTGAAAGTCGTGTATTTAAGTCTAAAAGACTCAAATCTGTATGATGTTTATGTTCTTCAAGCGTTGCAACAATATCTTCAGCAACTAATTTGTTGTCTTTAATACCAATTGCTAATCCGCCTTTACCTTCCATAAGAAGTTGAACAGCATAATCACCAAAACGACTTGCTAAGACACGATCTTTGGCAGTTGGTACGCCACCACGTTGTGTATGGCCTAAAATAGTCACACGTGTTTCAAAATTACCATATGTGTCTAATTCAGCAGCAAATTCACTAGCTCCCATAACACCTTCAGCTAATACGATAATTCCTGAATCTTTACCATGTTCACGGTTACTGTTGAGCTTGTCTGCAATTTCTTGCATGTTATATCCTTTTTCAGGAATAACAATAACATCAGCACCACCAGCAATACCGGACCATAAAGCAATATCTCCAGCATTTCTACCCATTACTTCAACGATAAACGTACGTTGATGTGAACGAGCAGTATCGCGAATACGATCAATTGCATCAAGAGCTGTGTTAACAGCTGTATCAAATCCAACTGTGAAATCTGTATCAGGAATATCATTATCGATTGTTCCTGGAATACCAACAGCGTTAAATCCACGTTTTGTGAGTGCTAAAGCACCATGGTATGAACCATCCCCACCGATAACAACTAAAGCATCGATACCGAACTTTTTAAGTTGTTCGATACCTTTTAATTGTCCTTCAGCAGTTGCAAATTCAGGATAACGGGCTGAATATAACATTGTTCCACCGCGTTGAATAACATCATCAACGTCAGCATATTCAATTTTATGAATATCGCCAGCAACTAAACCAGCAAAACCATAATTAATACCGTATGCTTCTAATCCTTCACCAATTACACGACGTGCAACAGCACGAACTGAAGCGTTCATACCTGGCGCATCTCCACCACTTGTTAAAATACCAATGCGTTTCATTTCTTCACCTCAATAAGTAATTTAAGTACATATTTCACTCACTATATTAACACTTTTCAGAAAAGTTGTCTTGTTAAATGTGAAAATATTTTCAGTATTTTCAAGAATAAATTACTTAATGACGACATTTTCAGAACCTAATATTTTTGTAAGCGCTGTATGTGTTTCTTTGTCGTTCCTTAACCAATAAGTTCTATCTAAACTAATTTTACGATTGTCTTTTTCATAGTACAAAATAACCGGTGTTTGACCTAACCTTATTTTCATGGTTTGCATTAATTTTTCTATTTTTTCATTTGTTGTTTCTTTAGTAATCTTCAAAAACCATTTTTTTTGAGTTATTCGTTTAAAATAATCATCTGCTAATTCTATTTTTTTAACAATAATTTGTAATCCTCTATTTGTTTCAACATCCCCCGAAACGACAACGACCTTATTTTTTTCAAGTAAAGATTCTTTCTGTCGAAATAAATCAGGAAATATTGTCAAATCAATCTCACTTGTTTCATCCGAACCATTTACAAAGGCCATTTGTTGACCCTTCTTTGTTCGAATAACTTTTACTCTCGTAAGATTAACTAAAATGGTTACATGTGTCTTATCAGATATTTCCGATATTTTTTTAAAATCGCTTTGATTTAGCTGTTTCCGATACTTCTCAACCGGATGTCCCGAAAGATACGCACCTAAATATTGTGATTCTTTTTCTAATCGAACCATTAATGGAAAGTTTGATTGTCTTGCTATCTTAGGTGTTAATAATTCAAATAAATTAGTATTATTTCCACTTAAATCAATACTACTAATTAATTCTGGTAGAGCACTAATCAACTCAGCACGATTATATTCAAATTGATCAAAACACCCAGAATATATTAAAGCTGAAATATTTTCCTCATTTAAATATTTTTTATCTATCCGATGCAGGAAGGATTGGAAATCTGTGAACAATTCTTTTTTCCGTAATGTAATGATATGTTCAATAAAGTCTTTTCTAAGTCCTTTAATACTATTTAATCCAAATAAAACAATATTTTGTCTTAAACTAAAACCTACCTCGCTCATATTAATATCAGGTAATTTAATTATTACATGATATTGCTTTGCTTCCACTAAGTATTCTTTTATTTTTTGCGGATTATTACCAACGGAATTTAAAATAGCTTCAAAAAATGCAGCTGGAAAATTAGCTTTAATATAGGCTAATTGAAAAGCAATTTTACTATAGGCAACGGCATGTGAACGATTAAATCCATAATTAGCAAACTGCTCAATATAACTATAAACTGTTTTAGCTACATCTTCTTGAATTCCATTATCATATGCCCCATTGATAAACTGAGTACGCATTTCATCAATAGTCTTTTTTTTCTTTTTACTCATTGCTCGGCGTAGTAAATCAGCTTCACCAAGTGTAAAATTACCCATCTTTGATGCGACCTGCATAACCTGCTCCTGATAAACTAATACACCATAGGTTGACTCAAGAATTTGTTTTAAACTATTGTCCGGAAATGTTATTTTTTCAAGATGATGTTTTCGTGCAATAAATGTATCTATATTTTCCATCGGACCCGGCCGATATAACGCATTTACAGCTGCGATATCTTCAAAAGATGTTGGTTGTAATTTTTTTAAAACATTTTTGATACCATTAGATTCAAATTGGAAAACACCGGATGTATCACCTAATCTAAAAAGAGCTAATGTTTTTTCATCTTCTAAATTAATGAATGCTGGATTGAAGTCTGCTTGATAATTCTTTTTAACCTGTGTTACAGCTTGATCTAAAATATTTAAATTACGTAGACCTAAAATATCGATTTTTAATAAACCAACATTTTCAACTATATCTTTAGAATACTGCGTTAAAAGAATATCCTCACTTCCATTTTGTAACGGAACCACTTCTCGTAAATCAATTTGGCTCAATACGACCCCTGCTGCATGCGTAGAGTAGTGTCTTGGAATCCCTTCGATATGCTGCGCAATTGTAAAAATATTTTTATTTTTGGAACTATCATTAACTAAATTACGTAATTTTTGTGATTGTGCTAGCGCCTCTGTCAACGTAATTTTCAAAACATTTGGAATTGAATCACTCCACCCTTTCATTTCAAAAGGTGATACACCAAATACTCGACCAACATCCCTCAAAGCCTGTTTTGCTGCCATTGTGCCAAATGTAATAATTTGAGCCATGTGATAATGTCCATATTTTTGATGTAAATAATTAAGGATTAGTCCACGTTTATCATCTGGAATATCTAAATCAATATCCGGCATCTGAACACGTTTTGAATTCAAAAAACGTTCAAACAATAAATTATATTTAATTGGATCAACATCCGTAATCGTTAAAACGTAGGCTGTGATCGATCCAGCAGATGACCCTCGTCCTGGGCCAGTTATAATATTTTGCGAATGAGCATAGTTCATAATATCCCAAACGATTAAAAAGTAATCTTCAAATCCCATTTGTTGAATAACGTTTAACTCAAGTTCTAATCTTTGTTTATATTCCTTAGGTACACCATTTGGAAACCGCTCATTTAATCCAGTATTACACATACTTCTCAAATAACTATGTGCTGTTTCATTATTAGGTAATGGATACTCAGGTAGTTTGGGTTGTGAGAATGTTAATTCCAGAGACGTTTCATCTGCTAAATTTTGGGTTTCTTGAATTGCATCTGCCATTAGCAATTCTTGATATTGCTCCGTTATCTCTTTTGGATTTCTTAATGCATATTCTCCCTGAATTTGTTCATCAACTTTATTAATTAAAATCGTTTCACCAGTACTAATTGCCTTTAACACATCAATATCAAACTGATTTTCAGCATCCAAATAAGCTACTTCATCTAGCGCAATTACACGAATATCAAAATTTTGAGCTAAAGATTTAATTGATTGTGCCGTAATTTTATCCATTAAGTGAGATAGGCCAACTCGAATATTTTCTGAACCTATTAAGCTTTGATATTTGGCTAATAATTCTTTTGCATCGGATATTTGACTTTGTTCAATTAAATAACTAAATTCACTTTTTTCACTAGGTGATAATATAAATAAACCGTCTAAATAGTTAGTTAAACTACTAAAGTTTAACTTATCATCATTTAAGGTCATTTTTAAGGTCGATAATTGCATTAAATTTTGATAACCTTGTTTATCTTTTGCAATAAAGGTCAATTCATATTCATGGTTTGTTTCGATTAAACCGGAGATATCTAACGTTAGTCCGATAATTGGCTTAATTTCAGCTTTTTGACAGGCATTATAAAAATCAATTGCACCATACAATGTATTATTATCTGTTAAGGCAATTGCTTTATAGCCTTTACTTTTAGCACTTTGAACAAGATCATTAATTTTAGTGGTGCTTTGTAATAAGCTGAATGAACTTTTAACTTTTAACGGAACAAACATTTTATCCCCCTTTTCACGTATCTATTAATGTTATTATACAAAACTTTTTAACAATACCCAATAGACACTAAAAAGCTTTTGCAAAAATAATTATTTGTGCTAAAATTAGCTTTGAATGTGAGGTGCTGTTCTATGATGAAACAATTAACAATTCTCTTTTGGGGCTTCATTTTTGGTGAAGTAATTGGTTATATCGTAAGCTCACTAACTGGTACATTGTTTGCACCAGTTTTGTTAATCGGTATTATTTTTGCAGTTACCGGCTTAATTGTCGTAAATTGCCTCTACGCCATTCTCAAAGATCCTAAATCAGATAAATAAAAAAAGATAAACTAATTAGTTTATCTTTTTTTTGGCTTTATAAGACTATAAGGAAAAATTTGAGAAAGAAAGGTCTCAATATGTCCTCTAGTTTAACTCATCCACACTATTTAATAATACCTATTTTGTTTCTTCAGATACTAATTTTATAATTTCTAGAACAACATCCGTTGCTTTTTCCATTGTTTCAACTGAAACAAATTCAAATCGCGCATGCATATTTTCTGCTCCAGCAAATATATTTGGTGTTGGTAATCCCATGAATGAGATTTTTGAACCATCTGTCCCACCACGTACTGGATAGATATCCGGTTTAATTGCTAAATTTTCCATAGCTTCTTTAGCAACAGTCACAACAGTCATATCCTTCTCGATTACTTCACGCATATTGTAATATTGATCTACCATATCAATTGTCACACGTTCAGAATCAAAATCAGCATTCATTTTATCAGCAATACCCATCATATACTTTTTGCGATCTTCGAATTTTTGGCGATCATGATCACGAATAATATATACCATTTTTGCTTCATCAACTGTACCTTCTACTGAAATTAAATGGTAAAAACCTTCGCGGCCTTCAGTTTTTTCAGGTACTTCATCTTGTGGTAATAATGAGTCAAATTGATTTGCTAACTTACTTGCATTAATTAAAACACCTTTAGCAGTTGCAGGATGAACTTCCTTACCTTGAATTGAAACGACTGCTTGAGCAGCATTAAATGTTTCATATTCTAATTCACCTAATGGTCCACCATCAACAGTGTAAGCTAAATCAGCTCCAAAATCGGCTACGTCAAATTTATCAGCACCTACCCCAATTTCCTCATCAGGTCCAATACCAACTTTAATGTCACCATGCTTAATTTCAGGATGTGCAACTAAATAAGCTACAGCAGTAATAATTTCAGCTACTCCCGATTTATCATCTGATCCTAATAGTGTTGAACCATCTGTTGTAATTAATGTATTGCCTTTATAATTTTTTAAATTTGGAAATTCTTTAATAGTTAGTTTAAATTTACCATCATCGTCAAGATTAATATCAGATTCGCCATCATAATTTTCAACGAATTGGGGGTTAACACCCTCTGCTGTAAATGCAGCTGTATCCATATGTGAAATAAAACCAACCGCTTTAACGTTTTTACCAGCTTCTAAATTACTTGGTAATGTTGCTAAAACATACCCACTTTTTTTAGAAATACGTGCATCCTTTAATCCAATTTGTAAAAGTTCTTCCTTTAATTCTTTCGCAAATTCAACTTGAGTTTGCGTTGAAGGAGTTACCCCTGAATTTTCATCAGAACGAGTTTCTACTTTAACATACTTAATAAAACGTGGAATTAATTCTTCATATTTTGTCATGATAGCGTATCTCCTAATCTATTATTTAATATCTCTAATCATACTCTAATTTTAAAATTAAATAAACTGAAATGGATCTGTATTAATATCTGATTCAATAATCTCAATTTGCCAATTATTTTCTAGATTCCATTCTCCAAATAACCGTTTCAATTGTGCTTTACAGATACTTTCAACATGATGGCCCGGATCAATAACTGACAACCCTTCTGCTAACATGTCATGAGCCGTGTGGTAGTAGACATCTCCTGTTACGTAAACATCCGCCTGCTGCTTAATTGCCTCATGATAAAATTTACCACCATCACCACCTAGAACTGCAACACGCTTAATTGATTGCGTCAAATCATTAGAAATCAGTCTTAATCCACTTATGTTAAATTGCTTCTTACAATATTCAGAAAATTCAATAACAGTCATAGGACTAGTTAAATTTCCGATTCGACCCATTCCATAATCTGAACTATTTGTATGCACTAACGGGATTGTTTCTTGTAATTTTAAACGACTCGCTAACCAATCATTCATCCCACCTGTAACATTGTCTAAATTAGTATGAGCTGCATACACTGTTATATTATGACTCAATAAATCGGCATACATTTTATTTTGAGGATTCGTAGTATCCAAATTTTTTGCCGGTCTAAATATTAATGGATGATGTGCGAAAATAAAATCTACATTTTTATTAATTGCTTCTTGGACAACTTCTGGACGAACATCTAAAGTTGTCATTACTTTAGTAACAGTATTATTAATATCACCTAATTGTAGGCCTACTGGATCACCAATTTCAGCCATACTTTTTGGAGCAAATACTTCGAATTGATTGACTAAATCAATAATTTTTGTCATCCCAGCATCTCCTCAATTTCTTTGATATCAACTTCTAATATCCTTTTTTTATCAATAGGAACTTTATTTGCTGCCTCAAAATTTTTTAAAACTTTACGCTTTTTTTCCATTTGCTTGTGCCATTTAGCTTTGAATACATCGCTTTGCTCAATTCTTAATTTAGGTCCATACTTTAAATCTAATATCGAGTAGCTCATTTTAGTGTTAACTTTCTCAGCAACAATAATTTCATAGACATGATGGTCGTCTTCGACAATATCTTCATCAATAATTTGATATGAATGATCCATTAACCATTCTCTTATTAATTTTTGTCCAACATTAGGTTGAATAATTAAACGACGGACACCCGTTAATTTTTCTAAATCGGCAGTAAATATATCCTTTATTAAAGGGCCACCCATTCCGGCAATTGTGATAGTATCAATATTATCGTCTAATTTAATTGCCTTTAACCCATTAGCTAATCTTGGCATTATCATGTGGTCTAATCGTTCTGTATTAATTTCTGTTACGGCATTTTCATAAGGCCCTTTAGCTACTTCTCCAGCAACAGCATATGAAATAATTTTATTAATAGCTAAATACGCAGGTAAGTAAGCATGATCCGATCCAATATCGGCCAATCGTGCATTTTTTGGTACAAATTTTGCAACTCGAACTAATCGATCTGATAAATGTCGTGCATCCATTTCTTGATCCTCTTCTTTCGTATCTTATCTTTTCTTATTATAACTAAAAAAGGACCATTATAAAACAGGTTTCGTTTTATAATGGTCCTTAAATTTTTTATTCTAAGAAATCTTTTAATTGTTTTGAACGAGATGGATGGCGTAGTTTACGTAATGCTTTAGCTTCAATTTGACGAATACGTTCACGTGTCACTCCAAACACTTTACCAACTTCTTCAAGTGTTCTTGTGCGACCATCATCAAGACCGAATCTTAAACGCAGAACATTTTCTTCACGATCTGTTAATGTATCAAGAACATTTTCTAGTTGCTCCTTCAAGAGTTCATAAGCCGCATGGTCAGCTGGACTAGTTGCATCTTGATCTTCAATAAAATCACCTAAATGTGAATCATCTTCTTCACCAATTGGTGTCTCTAATGAAACAGGTTCTTGAGCAATTTTTAAAATTTCACGAACTTTTTCGGCTGGCATAGCTGGCATATCCATTTCAGCACCAATTTCTTCAGGAATTGGTTCGCGAACAAGTTCTTGTAATAATTGGCGTTGAATTCTGATTAATTTATTAATTGTTTCAACCATATGAACTGGAATTCTAATTGTACGTGCTTGATCAGCAATAGCACGTGTAATTGCTTGTCTAATCCACCATGTCGCATATGTTGAGAATTTAAATCCTTTACGATAATCAAATTTCTCAACAGCCTTCATTAATCCCATGTTACCCTCTTGAATTAAATCAAGAAATTGCATTCCACGACCAACGTAACGTTTAGCAATTGAAACAACTAAACGTAAATTAGCTTCTGCCAATTTTTGTTTTGCTTCTTCGTCGCCTTCTTCAATTTTTAATGCTAAAGCAACTTCTTCTTCAGCTTTTAAAAGGTTAACACGACCAATTTCTTTCAAATACATTCTAACTGGGTCATTAATTTTTATTCCAGTTGGTGCTGATGTGTCTTTTAAAGCTTTCTTTGTAACTTTTTCAGCTGCTTTTAAACTATGTTCACTTGGGTTTCCCTCTTCATCAACAACAGCAATACCAGCATCTGCGACTTTTTGAAGTAATTTATCCATACGATCAGCATCTAAATGGAATGGTGTTGCTAGTTCATCTGTTAAATTATCATACTTAATTTCTTTTTTTACTTTATATTCCTTGATCAACTTCGTTTGTGCTTTTTTAAAGCCTTTTTCGTCAAATTCTGATTCTTCAACTTTTTCTACTTTTTTTACCATTAATAATTCCTCCCTTAGATGGATGTTCGTGGTACTTGTTGTTTTTGATATAATGCAATTAACTTAACTGATAATTCATTGGTTAGTTCTGTATTGCCAAGACGATTTGCTTCCATAAGATCTGATCGAACTTGATTAATTGATTGTTCCATCGGCGAATCATTCATAATGACGGACACACAATCATCAAATTCATCCTCTGAAGACTCTTCTGCAACTGTCATCAGCTCTATTTGCATTAAAAATCTCTTTGAAGACTCTTCTGGCAAGTAATCTAAAAAACTAGCAATTTCATATTGCTCATGTAATTCTAAATAGCCTTCAGCTAACGTATATATTAACTGATAACTATCATGAACAAAACTAAAATCATCAATTGATCGAATTTTCAGCCAAGCTGTATGATCATGTAATATACGATAAAGCAATAATCTTTCAGCTCTTTCAACACGATCAATTTTTTCATCGCTCATGACCTCTGAGCGATTTTCTACAGGTGGTTCATCTGTTCGAACCCTTGGAACTTGATTAACTTGTTGCACTACTTTTGGTTGAACGGCAACTAAATCAATTAACTGTTGTCTTAGAATTCCTTTATCAATTTTAAATTCATCTGCCAACTGATTAATATAAATATCTTGCTCAAACGGCGTTTTAATTGTAGTTAAAACTTGTAGTACTTGATCAATATAATCAATTTGCTCACTTTCATTTTTTAAGTTTTTATTTCGTTTCAAAAAATTCATTTTGAATGAAATAACCGTCTCTCGAGCAGAGTGAGCTAACTCCAGAAACGCTTCTTTACCATTTTTTTTAACAAACTCATCAGGATCCATACCGTTAGGAATGGCTAGCACGCCAACTTTCATTTTTGTCTGATTCGCTAGCAGGTTCAAAGCACGATTTGTTGCATTTTGCCCGGGTTCATCCCCATCATAACAAATATTTAATTGTGATGTTGAACGTTCTAACAAATAAATTTGTTCATTTGTTAAACTTGTTCCCATAGAGGCGACACCATTTTTAACTCCAGAGCGGTATGCTGCTAAAACATCCATAAATCCTTCGAACAAAATAACATTTCCTTCTGTCCGAATTTCTTTTTTTGCCAAATCGTAATTAAATAGAATCTCTCTTTTATTAAAAATAGGCGTTTCAGGACTGTTTAAATATTTAGGTAATTCTTTATTTTTTTCAAGCAGACGACCTGAAAAGGCAACAACTTGACCATTTTGATTTCTAATCGGAAACATCACTCGATCAATAAATCGTTCACGCAAATCACCTGTTTGATTTTCAATAAATAGTCCAGACTGCCTTAATAATTGATAGTCTACTTTCTTTTCCTTAAAAAAATCTTGTAAGACCGATTTCCCAGGCGCAAATCCAATTTGGAAAGTTTTGATAATTTCATCCGTTATACCACGATTATGCAGGTAATCTAATGCCTTTTGACCCATTTCTGTATTCATTAAAATGTGTTGATATAATTTAGCACCGTCATCATGAATTTGCTTTAACTGACGATTTTCAGTTGATTCTTGTGTCCTTGCTGACTGAGATTCAGAATATTTACTATCGATATCCATTCCTGAAAATTCTGCAACTTTATTGACAGATTCTGGAAAGCTAAGTCCCTCTAGCTCAATTAAGAACTTAAAAACATTCCCACCTCTTCCACAGCTAAAACAGTGAAAAATTTGTTTCTCTTCGCTTACAGAAAATGAAGGCGTTTTTTCTTCATGAAATGGACATAAACCCATAAAATTACTACCAGATTTTTTTAATCCGACATACTGACTAATGATATCAGTAATATTCACACTAGTTCGCACCTGTTCAATTACGTTTTCG
Organism: Dellaglioa sp. CoH-56-MRSF-12; assembly: GCF_056782075.1. The sequence goes on along the minus strand of NZ_JBXAYD010000002.1, from coordinate 76,763 downwards.
GGTATTCTCATTCCAACTACTCACCTCCAAAACTAACGATACGAAGTTACCTATATTTTGAGTACCCATAATAATAGCATTTATTTGACATAAATACAATTATTAGCTTCAAGTAATAGACACTTTTGTCAAATATGACTATTCTGATTCTATTACCAAACAAAAAAGGAATTTATCTTCACAGATAAATTCTCATTTTTATATTACTTAATATTTAATTTACTTAAATTACCTAATTTTGAACTCATCTTAGCAATTAAACTCAATTGATTTAAGCGATTATTTTTAATTTTTGTATCATCAACCATAACCATTGTCTGGTCAAAATAATTTTCAATTAGCGGACGAATCTCGCTTAATGTAGTATATAACTTCTCTGACGTTAAATCTGCCAACTGACTTTGGATTATTTCAACTCGTTCAAATAAATCTTTTTCAGCAGTATTATCTAATAATACTTGTTCAACAACTAGATTAGTTGCCTCATTTTTATCTGCTAGCTTTAATACACGATTGATTGCTTCAACGGTCTCCTTGAAATCCTTATCATTTTTATGATTTTCTAAGGTTACAGCGGCCTCTGACATAACTAATAAATCTGCATCTGTACTTTCAACAACACTTTCAATTACATCATAACTGACGTTTTTATTTGAAAGCCATTGCTTCATACGATCATTAACAAAACTTAAAATATCTTTATCATTTTCGCCAACAGTCATCTTGGTAAATAAATCTGGATGTATCGTTGCCAATTCCTTAATATCGTTCAGTACCTCAAGTGGTGAAAAATGCCACTGACGATCTTCAACAATTCTAACTATCCCAAACGCTTGACGACGAAGTGCATAGGGATCATTTGATCCAGTTGGAATTAATCCAACTGAGAAGAAACTTGACATGCTGTCCAACTTATCAGCAATTGCTAAAACTGCACCAATTTTTGATTTAGGTAGTTCGCCATCAGCACTAATTGGCATATAGTGTTCAGAAATTGCTTGTGCAACAGTTGGATTTTCGCCCATTAGCAAGGCATATTTCTCACCCATAATTCCTTGAAGTTCAGAAAATTCTCCAACCATCCCTGTTACCAAATCAAATTTATAAATTTCACTTGTTCTTTGTAAAAGAGATAATTCATGGTCATTTAAGCCAAGGCGTTTACCAATGATTTGTGCCATTAATTGAACACGTTCCATTTTTTCAGACATTGATCCAATTTTATCATGGAATGTGACATTTTTTAATCGCTCTACATAATCATTAATCGTTTGTTTTTGATCTTCTTGGTAGAAAAATGCAGCATCTTCCAATCGTGCTGTAAGAACCTTTTCATTGCCTGCTTCGACGTTAGCAATGTTAGCTTCTGTCCCATTACGAACTGAGACGAACATTGGTAAGATTTCATCGTTTTGGCCACGCACATAAAAGAATCTTTGATGGTCTTTCATTGAAGTCATTAGAACAACATCAGGAATATCTAAATATTTCTTATCAAAATGACCAGAAAATACTGTTGGATATTCAACTAAATTGTTAACTTCTTCCAAAAGATCCTCATCAAGAATAATATGCCAGTCTTGATTATTTTCAAGATTAGTAATTTGTGTTCTAATCATTTCTTTTCGTCTATTAGAATCAACGATTACATATTGTTCTTCTAATTTTTTAACATACTCTGTTACTGAGGCTAAATCTACAGCTTCTCCTAAAAAACGATGGCCTTGCGTTTGGCGGCCAGATTTAATATTTAAAATACTGAATGGAATAACGTCACTATCAAGTAACGCAACTATCCAACGAATTGGTCTAACATATTTAAAGTCATAATTTGCCCAGTGCATCATTGTTGGGAATGTCATCGCTTCAATCACATCTTTAATCTGAACCAAAATATCTTTGGCAGATTTACCAGCGATAAATTTATTTACATAGACATACTCAACGCCTTTTAATTCTTTAAACGTTATATCGTCTGTTGTTACTCCTTGTCCACGGACAAAGCCTTTTGCAGCATTAGACCAATTTCCTTCATCATCCATGGCAATTTTCTTTGCAGGTCCTTTAGCTTCTTCTTGAATATCTGCTTGTTTATCAGCCAAACCAGTCACTTCAACAGCTAAACGTCTGGGTGTTGAGAATGCCTTTATTTCGTCAAATGATAACCGTTGCTCTGTTAAAAAGTCACCTACACGTTTAGCCAATTGATTTTGGCTAGGTGTAACAACATGAGCAGGAATTTCTTCTAACCCAATTTCTAATAAAAAGGAATGTGTCATCTTATTTATCCTCCTTTAATAATTTACTACGAAGTTTTTCATCTTTTAGTAATGGGTAGCCTAATTTTTTACGCTCCTGTACGAAAACTTTAGCAATTGATTTAGCCATATTTCTAATTCTTGCTAAATATCCAGCACGTTCAGTAACAGAAACGGCTCCTCGAGCATCTAATAAATTAAATGTATGACTACATTTTAAAACATAATCGTATGCCGGATGAACTAACCCATTGGCAATCTGTTTTTTGGCTTCTGTTTCATATACATCAAACAAATTAAATAACATTTCTTGATTGCTTTCTTCAAATGAATATTTAGAATTTTCATATTCTGGTTCTTTAAATATGTCGCCGTACATGACCCCATCAGCCCATTCAAGATCATAAACACTCTCAACATCTTGAATATATGAAGAAAGGCGCTCTAAACCATAAGTAACTTCACTAGTGACGGGATGTACCTCTAATCCACCAACCTGTTGGAAATAAGTAAATTGTGTAACTTCCATACCATCAAGCCAAACTTCCCAGCCAACACCAGCACAACCCATTGATGGGTTTTCCCAGTTGTCTTCAACAAATCGAATATCATGTTCAGCTGGATCAATACCTAATGCACGCAAACTATCCAAATATAAATCTTGAATATTTGCAGGAGATGGTTTCATCACAACTTGAAATTGATGATGTTGGTACAAACGATTGGGATTTTCGCCATAACGACCATCTGCAGGACGTCTTGAAGGTTCAACGTATGCAGCATTCCATGGTTCTGGTCCAATTGCACGTAAAAATGTGTAAGGGCTCATAGTTCCAGCACCTTTTTCTGTATCATAAGCCTCCATTAACATACAACCCTGATCAGCCCAGAATTTTTGTAATGTCATAATAATATCTTGAACAGCTAACTTTTTTGACATAGTATTCCTCCTTATTTTTAAGCACAAAAAAACCTATGCAGTCTTATAGACCACATAGGGACGATTTTAATATCGCGGTTCCACCCTACTTCTGGTTCAATTCAACCAGCAGCTTCATTAACAAAGGACTCCGAAAATGCCAATAAAAATAATTAATTACTTAGCTTGCACTAATCCTAAGTTCGCTTTAATAACTATTCTTACCCTTTTTCATCATAATCCCGCTATTTATTTCTCTATAATCATAGTTTAGAAATAAGTATTTGTCAATTATATTTCAGTATTTTTCTTTAATGAGACTGGCCAAGAACTGATTCCATCGATAAATTTTTTACTTTTCAAATTTAATCCAACACTATTATCATAAATAACATCAATAATACGACGTAATTCCTTTTTGGTACTCTCAGCAACCTTGATTGAATTTAATTTATCAAGATTCACTACAGAAAATTGTCTCAAATAAAAAATTGTTTTTTGAGTAGCATGAAGTCGATTATTATCAAGATACCAATGTTTAGAACACAGTAGCCCACCGTAAGATTCTGAATAATCAAATTCTCCCTGCGTTTCGCCACCAACTGCACAGACCTGCAATTGAGGCTGTACACCAAAAACTGTTAATAGCTGAATTTCAATAATATTTGTAATAATTTCTGGATCAAATTCTTCGTTAATCAATCGAATTGCTGTCACAACTTTTCGGTACCAAACAGAGATGGGTTCGTTATCTTTGAATGCAGCATCAATTAAACTAAAAATATAAATGGTATAAGCATTACTGATTATATCCTGTGAAATCGTTTGAAATTGTTCAAACTCTTTAGCAGTATTAATAAATGATAATCCGTTGTCATTTATACTCCCACTGTAAGTTCCGATTGTAAATGGTAGTAAAGCAGCAGATAATTTGAATCCTCGTTTTCTAGCACCTTTAATAAAAAACATTTTTTTACCATAACGATCGGTTAAAAATTTCACTAAAAGATCACGTTCTTTATATTCTTTACGATAAAGTAAAATCCCTTCAAAATCTGCATTATTCTGAACGATACTATGCATCCCCTTTCCATGAGCAAATAAAAATCGGAACAAAAATTATCTTGTTCCGATCATTAGTTACTTCTTAATAGTCATCTTCACGGTAACCAAATGCTTTTAAATCAGTCTGTTTATCTCGCCAATTTTTTTGAACTTTAACCCAAAGTTCCAAATAAACGCGATCACCAAGCATCGTTTCGATATCTTTTCTAGCTTTAACACCGATATCTTTTAACATTTTACCACCTTTACCAATAATAATACCTTTTTGCGTTGGACGTTCAACGATAATTGTTGCAGAAATGTGCAATTTTTCTTCGTCCTCTTTTTTTATATCTTCAACCAAAACGGCAACTGAGTGAGGAACTTCTTCTCGTGTTAATTGTAAAACTTTTTCACGAATTAGTTCACCCATAACAAAACGTTCTGGATGATCTGTAATTTGATCTTCTGGGTAAAACTGGGGTCCTTCAGGTAATTCACTAATTAATGAATCAACAAGCTCATCGACGTTATTTCCTTTAAGTGCTGAAATTGGGAAAACTTCTTTATAGTCCAAAGATTCTCGATACGTTTCCACAATAGCTAATATTTCATCAGGGTGAATTTGGTCAATTTTATTAATAACCAAATAAATTGGTTTCTTAGTATCTTTTAATCGATCAATAATAAAATTATCTCCTGGTCCACGTTTTTCTGTTGCATTAACCATAAATAAAATAGCATCAACTTCACCAAGTGTTGAAAGTGCTGATTTGACCATAAAATCACCTAAACGACTCTTTGGTTTATGAACACCAGGTGTATCAATAAAGACAATTTGTGCATCATCTGTTGTATAAATACCTTGAATTTTATTTCTGGTCGTTTGTGCCTTATCACTCATAATAGCAATTTTTTGACCCATAACATTGTTTAAAAATGTTGATTTTCCAACATTTGGTCGTCCTAAAATTGCCACAAATCCTGAATGAAACTTTTTATTTTGCATTAATTAATTCTCCTCTTATTTATGTACCTTTTATTATAATTGACTAATCAAAAACTAATTCTAACAGTTGTGGGATAAAAATAAGACATCCAACAATCATCGCAAATAGTGCCGAAAGTAAGACAGCAGCAGCTGACATATCTTTAACTTTTTTTGCAATCTCATTATATTTATGACCAGTTGTCAGATCAACCAGATTCTCTATAACTGTGTTCCAAACTTCATTAATAATAACCATACTAATGCTAAGAGCTAGCCATAGCCACTCTGTTTCAGAAATTTGAAAAATTGCCGCACAAATAGATACTAGTATCATCATGGCTACATGTTTTTTCATATTTCTTTCTTCTTTAAAAACCGTAACAAGGCCATCTAGAGAATGTCCTAGTGACAACAAAAATGTTCGATTTTTTTTAACTTGGCGCTTATCGTTTAAGGCCATAAGCATCTAATATCTCTGTTTGTAATCCAAACATTTCTTTTTCATCTTCAGGTTCCATATGATCGTAACCATTTAGGTGTAAGAACCCATGGACTGTCAAAAATCCCAATTCACGTTCATAAGAATGACCATAATCAACTGCTTGTTCAGCAACTTTTTCAGTTGAAATCATGATATCACCGATATTTTTAGCAATTTCAGGCATATCCATACCTTCATCATCAGGAAAAATAATTGGCATATCATCTCCATCTTCTTCGATTGCGAAGCTGATGACGTCAGTTGGTCTATCTACATTTCGATATTCACGATTAATTTTGTGAATTTCTTCATTATTCATTAAAGTAACTGACATTTCTGTTTCATCAGGTAATTTTATTTTCTTACCCGCAAAATTAAGAATTTCTTTAATTAATGTTATATTTTTTTCTGGTTCTGCCTTAGTGTGGTCAAAAATTTCTAAATCCATAATAACCCTCTTTAAATTCGTTTTATATGTCCCAAAGTTACTCAACTCAAATAATAGCATAAAAAAAAAGGAACTACAATTCAAGTTGAATTGTAATTCCTTTTTCGCTAATTTAATAATGATTTAACTGTCTCACTTATAACCTTACCATCAGCGCGTCCCTTAAGTTTAGGAATAACCGCACCCATGACTTTTCCAAAATCAGCTTTTGATGTTGCACCAACTTGTGAAATAACTTCTTTCACGACATCAGTAACTTCTTCAGCTGATAATTGTTCAGGTAAATATTTTTCGACAATTTTTATTTCCATATCAAGATTTTCTAAAAGATCATCTCGACCGGCATCTTTGAATTCTGCATAAGATTCTTTGCGTTGTTTTAACTCGCGAGCCAATAAAACAGTTTCATCATCAACTGATAAATCATGACCTGCTTTAATTTCTTCGTTTGTAACAGCTGCTTTAAGCATTCTTACAGTACTTAAAGTTTGTTTGTCTTTTGCTTTCATCGCTTGTTTTAAATCGTTATTAAGTGTTTCTAATAGACTCAACGTGATTCCTCCCTAGACTAGAAGCGTTTCTTAGTTGTTTTACGCTTTCTTGCTGCTTCGGATTTCTTCTTACGTTTCACACTTGGCTTTTCATAGAATTCGCGTTTACGGTATTCTTGTAATGTACCTGTTTTAGAAACGGAACGTTTAAAGCGACGAAGAGCATCATCGAGAGATTCGTTTTTACGTACGACTGTCTTTGACATAGATATCCCTCCCTCCGAGCTTGAATGTAACCGTCTTTTTATGCATTAAGTTGCATCGTCGAACTGTCCTTGTTCATTATAACTAAAGTCTTTATCGCCGTCAATAAATCTTTTATAAAATATTTGAGATAATACAAAAAATATACTTTTTTTTAACAAATTAAGCATAAATCAATTGATCTAAATCAATAAACAGCTTTAATTTAACCCAAGTTCCGTTAATAGATTAGGATTAAAGGTATTTTCTTTAAACATCAAAATTTCTTTTTGATATGGTGATTGTTGATTTTTTTTATCTACACCTACATATGGTGTTTCTAATATTTTAGGTACCTTACTAAATCTTTCGTCATGTACAATACTATTTAATGCATCAAACCCAATTTCACCAAAGCCAATATTAGCATGTCTATCTTTATGACTTCCTTGAACATTTTTTGAATCGTTAATATGAAAGACTTTCAATCGATCAATTCCAATAATATCATCAAACTTTTCTATAACAGATTCAAAGTCATCTTTAATATTATATCCAGCATCACTAGTATGACATGTATCAAACGTAACAGATAATTTATCATTCAACTTCACACCATCAATCATTTGTGCAATCTGTTCAAATGTTCGTCCAACCTCTGTACCCTTGCCCGCCATTGTTTCAATAGCAATTTGAATTTTTTGGTCTGAAGTCAAAACTTCGTTTAATCCTTCAATGATATGTTTAATTGCAGCTTCATCTCCCGCACCTACATGAGCACCAGGATGGAGAGTCATTTGAGTAGCACCTAATGCTTCGGCCCTATCTATTTCAGCTTTCAAAAAATTGATTGCAAATGTAAAATTCTCTGGTTTAACTGTATTTCCTAAATTGATAATATAAGGGGCATGAACAACTATATCACTTAATCCATGTTCCACCATAAAGGCTTTACCTTTTGGAATATTCATCTCTGAAATATCTTTTCGCCTTGTATTTTGAGGTGCTCCCGTATAAATCATAAATGTACTTGCTCCATTATTCGAAGCCTCTTCGGCGGAACCAAGTAACATATCTTTTCCCTTCATACTAACATGTGATCCTATCAACATTATCCTTACCCCTTTTCGCATTTTAACTTGATTGTATTATAACATTGATTATAAAAAAAGATTTAGAATACTCACCTGACAGGAAGTTTTCTAAATCTTTTATATTTAAATTAAATCAACAAAATGAGCTCTAAATTTATAGTGTAAATGTGATCCTATTAAGAGGAACATTAATGTGATTGACCAAAATAGTAATAGTTGTGTTGGATTATTAAAAAACCAACCTTCGCTCAAGAAAGTTTCTCTAAACCCTGCGACTAAATAGTTAAACGGATTTATTTGTAGAATTCTAACAAAAACTTTAGGAAAACTACCAGAATTTAAATTGAATAAAATACCTGACATGTAAAATAAAACCCTCATAATCGATTGGAGTGCTATATAGTAATCACGAGCTAAAATTGAGATGGTTGAATTAAAAATACCGAAAGCAAATAAAAATGCAATCATACAGATAAAATAATAAATGTACTGTAACCAATACAAAGTGGGCGTTACACCTGATAATAATAAAACAATAATACTAAAACCGAACATAACCCAATACGCAGTCATTTGACTGACCATACGAATTGTTGGTAGTACGCTAACTGGAAATTTCATTTTAGCAACTAATCCAACTTTTTCATAAACACTACGAGACATACCAAGTACACTAGAATTCATAAACAACCATGGGGCGATACCCACCATCATCCAAGCAAAATAATTAACCCCATCTATCTGTTGTCCAGCGTGCAAGGCAACACCGAAAACAAGATAGTAAATACCAATTTGAATCATTGGGTTTAAAAACTCCCATGCAATTCCTAAATAATGACTTTGGTAACTTGCTCGATCTTCATATTTTGAAACTCGAAATATAATTGGTAAATTTTCAAATTGTTCTTTTATAATTGAAATAACTTTTTTCAATGTATTGACGCTCCTTATTTAAGTAAAATAATAATCTAGAACACGCTCTGTCGCATGCCCATCATTAGATGTATTCCATAATAAATTAAATGTTGCTAATTGTCTATCACTATTTTTGAATTCTTTATAAGTAGCAACTAGTTCACTCATTGTTTGCACAATCGGTCCTGGTACCCAGTTATTAAAATCCGATTGAATCCCAATACTACTTTCATAATTCTTTAAATCAAAACAATAGAATAAAACTCGTTCAGCGTTTGGCAATAAACTGAAATCAAAAATAACCGATGAATAATCTGTAATTAAACAATTTGTGATGACCAACAATTCTCCAGTTGTGTATTCATCCACCCATAAAATATCATTATTCTTAGATAATAATTTTTTAAAGGCAAGCTCTTTGTCCTTTAAATGCGGATGTAATTTAATAATTAACTTAGTTTCATCATTTAATAATTCTTGAATATTAGAAAAATCATCTGGTATTTCTAATATAACTTCCCCATTTATATCTTCTCTATATGTTGGTGCGTATAAAATGATTTTTTTCTTAATTAAGTCTGGGTGGCTACTAAAAATATTTTTTTTTGTTAATTTTATCCAATTGCTATCTTTAAATTTATCTGTAGCAGGGTATCCAAGTTCTAAAATGTGATTATCAGAAACATGATAACTTTTCTTAAATACTGACCCCATTTTAGCTGACGCTACAATAAAATCATCAAATTGATTATAGACAGATTGAAATCGTTTTTTATCTTCAGCTGATCGATCAGCTGTCTTAGGCTCATCCCAACCAAACGATTTAATTGCCCCATTTGCATGCCAAAGTTGAACAATTTTGGTTGTTTTTTTTGTATGCATTGTGGCTAAAAAAGCAAAATAATTATCGACAAAAATTAAGTTACTCTTAGAAATCAGAGGGATTAAATTTAATACGAAAGAAATATTTTCAGTAAATATTTTGGTTTCAATATTTAAGTCTTCGATATTCTTAATTTCTAACTTCATAGAAGGTCGATAAAAAATGATTAAATGTTGATTATTATCTAAACATCTTTGATTTAATTTCCGAATGAAGTCACTATTACCACCGAAACTCATTAAATAGCTGATATTAGTACTTTTTTTAGAGAAATTCAGTAACGAAAATAGTCTGATGAGAAATAAGTAGATTATCTTTTTAATTTGCATAACTTATTAATCCTTTAGTTTTATTTATAATGCTTGCTCATAAAAACGTCCCCATATCTGAACGTTTTCTGAGATACTAACAAATGCGACCGGGTCTGACTCTTCCATTGCATCATGTAATTCATTTTGTTCATATCTCGAAATAACGGTAATTAAAAGTGTCTTATCATCATGATGATAAGCACCCTCAACATCGTTAACAATTGTGATTCCACGACGCATATGATTTTGTATTGAATCAATCACACTCTTAGGACGACTCGTCACAATCATAACTTGCATTTTTTGTTGTCTTGTATAAACCATATCCATGACTCTAGCATTAACAAATAATCCCAATGCAGAATAAAAAGCATATGGCCAACCATAAATAAAACCGGCTGCTAGAACAATAAAAGCATTAAAAATAATATTAATAGTTCCAATACTTTTACCTGTTTTCTTTTTAATTGTTAAGCCAATAATATCTAATCCACCAGTTGAAATTCCATTTCTAAGCGCTAATCCAGTACCAAATCCATTAACAGCTCCACCAAATATCGCGCAAATAATAGGATCCGTTGTTAACGTTACTGGCGTAATTGCTTTGATCATAATACTTGAAAATACAACTGCTAGAAAAGTAAACACAGTAAAACGGTGACCAATTTTATTCCAAGCCAAAATGAACATTGGTACATTTAAAAGAAATAAGAGTAACGCAGTCGATATTTGAAATGGTGCATATCGACTAAGGAGGGTTGCTACTAATTGCGCTAACCCCGTAATACCAGAGGCATATATTTTTCCTGGTGTCCAAAAAAAGTTCATCGCAACCGAAACTAATATCGCATATATAAATGCTGTTGAAGCTTTGGCCGCGTATGAATGTTTCTTAAAAATTTGTTGCAGATCGTCCATGATCAAAAAACCTCACATTTCATTTTAACAAGTTACGAATATTATACCATTCATTACGGTCAGATACAGTTAGACATTTACTTATCAAGTAAATCTTAATCTATACAAAAAGAGTCTTTTCAAAATTCATTCGAAAAGACTCTTTTAACTTATTTAGATTTCCAGACAGATTGTTTAAATTGATTCCGTCCACCGTTTTCTTCCATAGCAAATCTTCTTGGATTCTTTTTATAAAACTCTTGATGATAATCCTCAGCAGCATAAAATGGACCTGCATCTTCTATAGTTGTAACAATTGGTTCTTTGAATCTATGACTATCAATCAATAGTTGTCTTGAAGTTTCCGCAATTTTTCTTTGCTCATCATTTAGTGTATAAATCACTGGGCGATATGAACTACCCCTATCTTGAAATTGCCCCATCGCATCAGTTGGATCTGTTTGTTGCCAATATATCTCAACAAGCTGAGCGTAATTAATTTTTTTAGGGTCAAATGTTATCTCAACTGCCTCAGTATGCCCCGTTGTTTCAGATACAACATCTTCATATGTTGGATTTTTAGTGTGTCCTCCTGTATATCCAGATACGACATTTAAAATTCCTGCTTGTTCTTCAAACGGTTCAACCATGCACCAAAAACAACCACCAGCGAATATTGCTTTTTCACTCATTATCATCATTCCCCCTCTTAATATATGATAATAATAAATCACTTAACATAATATTGATATTTTTATGCCTAAAAAAGACTAATGAGTTTAATCATTAGTCTTTTAAACGTCTATTTTAATTTATTTTCTTCAACTTTTAACGATAATTCATCTAATTGCTTACTTGCAACTAGACTAGGCGCATTCGTCAATGGCTCTGATGCTTTTGAATTTTTAGGGAACGCGATAACTTCGCGAATGTTATCTTTCTTTGCCAATAACATAGCAAATCTGTCTAACCCAATAGCCAATCCACCATGTGGTGGGAATCCATAATCAAGTGCATCTAGGAAAAATCCAAATTGTTCTTCCGCACTTTCTTTAGTAAATCCTAAAGCCTTAAACATTTTTTCTTGAATATCGCGTTTATGAATACGGATTGACCCACCACCCAATTCATAACCATTCAAAATAATATCATAACTTTGTGCATGTGCTTCATGTGGATTTTCATCAAGTAAATGAATATCTTCTTCATTTGGCATAGTAAAAGGATGATGCGCAGCAATAAATTTGTCAAAGTCTTCACTGTATTCAAATAATGGCCAATCAACAACCCAAAGGAAGGCGAATCTATTTTCATCAATCATATCCATCTCTTTGGCAATATCATTACGTAAGTAACCTAATGATGCACGAACAACACTTGCTTTGTCAGCAACAAACAAAATTAAATCTCCGACATTTGCACCAGCAGCTTCTTTAATTGCATCAACATGGTCATTTAAAAATTTAGCAATTGGGCCACTAAATCCTTCTTCAGTTACTTTTACCCAAGCTAACCCTTTAGCACCAAAACGTTCAATATAAGCCGTTTTAGCATCAATCGCTTTGCGTGAATACTTATCGGCACCACCAGGAATCGCAATAGCATTAACAAGTCCACCATTGTTTAAAGTATTAGTAAATACTTTAAAATCAATATCTTTAACTGCAGCAGACATATCTTTTAATTCCATATCAAATCTAATATCCGGTTTTTCAGAACCATATCTTGCCATTGATTCATTCCAAGTCATACGTTGTAATGGTAATTCGAGGTCAATATTTAAAGTATCTTTCATTACACGTTTTAATAAACCTTCTGTTAAATCTTGAATTTCTTCAGCAGACATAAATGATGTTTCTAAATCTATTTGCGTAAATTCAGGTTGACGGTCACCACGCAAATCTTCGTCTCTAAAACAACGAGCAATTTGGTAGTAACGATCAAATCCGGCATTCATCAATAATTGCTTAAATAATTGAGGTGATTGTGGTAATGCATAAAAATGCCCAGGATAGACACGGGAAGGTACAAGATAGTCACGAGCCCCTTCAGGTGTTGATTTTGTTAAATATGGTGTTTCAATATCAATAAAATTTTGATTATCTAAGTAGCTGTGAACAGATTGTGTAATACGGCTACGAATCATTAATGATTTTTGCATTTCAGGACGACGTAAGTCTAAATAACGATATTTTAATCTTGTATCATCTACAACATTAATATCATCTTGTATTTCAAATGGCGGTGTTTTTGCTTTATTCAAAATAACTGCATTATGAACTTCAACTTCAATCTTACCCGTTTTCATTCTTGGGTTGATTGCTTTAGCATCCCGTTGTGTCACTTTTCCTGCAACCTCAACAACAAATTCATTACGTAACTCTTCAGCAATCTTTAAAGCTTCGGAATCAAATTCTTGACTAAAAACCAGTTGAACAATGCCCTCACGATCACGTAAATCAATAAAAATTAAATTTCCTAAATCGCGTCTTTTTTGTACCCATCCCTTTAATGTAACTGTTTGACCAATAAAAGTTTCATCAACTAAACCATTGTATGTTGTTCTTTTCATTCTCCATCAGCCTCCATTTCTAATTTTAATGCCTTTTCATATACTTTCGAAAAATCAGTATATACATCTTCTAATTTTAATATAATTTCTTGACTTGTTTTCATATTTTTAAAATTCAAAGTTTGTGTTTCTAGTTCGCTCTCACCTAAAGTCATAACAAAATGAGCATTCATACGATTAGCAGATTTAAATTGACCTTTTGGTTTACGATTTAAATAATCTCTTTCAATTGAATAACCTGCCTTACGCATTGATTGCACGAGTTTTAGTGTTTCAGTATTCGTTTCTTCACCAATACCAACAACATAAACATCTAAACTTTGTTCAACGGGTAATTTTGCATCTTCAGCTTCAAGAACTAATAATAATCTTTCAATCCCCAAGCCAAAACCAATCCCTGGTGTTTCAGGACCACCTAATTGCTCAACAAGGCCATTATATCGTCCACCAGCACAAATGGTCGTAAATTTCCCACCAAATGCTTTTGAATCAGACATAATTTCGAAAATGGTATGGTTATAATAATCAAGTCCACGAACCATTGTTGAATCAACTTCATATGGAATTTCCAATGCATCAAGTAACACTTTTACTTGGTTAAAATGAGCCTGTGACTCTTCACTAAGGTAATCTAGAATTGATGGTGCATTTTTAACAATTTCTTGATCACCTTTATCTTTACTATCCAAAACGCGTAGTGGATTTTTTTCTAAACGTGCTTTTGAATCATCACTTAATTGATCAGCGAAGGGACGTAAATATGCAACTAATGCGTCACGATAATTATCACGACTATCATTATCTCCCAAAGTATTAATAGCTAATTTTAAATTTGTTAATCCAAATTTTGATAAGAAATCAATTGCCATTGCCATAACTTCAACATCAAGTGTTGGATTATCAACCCCAAAGGCTTCAACTCCAATTTGATGAAATTGACGTAAGCGTCCAGATTGAGGTCTTTCATAACGAAACATTGGTCCAATATAATACGTTTTAAATGGCTTTTGAATTTCTGGGCCATAAAGTTTATTTTCAACATACGCTCTAACAACTCCAGCTGTTCCTTCAGGACGAAGTGTTATATGGCGGTCACCTTTATCTTTAAAATCATACATTTCTTTAGTTACAATATCAGAAGTATCACCTGAAGTTCTTGAAAAAACCTCAAAATGTTCAAAAAGTGGTGTTCTAATTTCATCATATTGGTAACTTGAGAATATATTTCTAGCGGTTTCTTCAATATATTGCCATTTTTTTGAATCTGCTGGGATTATATCTGCTGTTCCTTTGGGACGTTGAAATTTCATTATAAATCCTCCTATTTGTGGCATTATATACAAAAAAGCACCCTCATCTAAATACGACAAGGGTGCTTTTGCACGGTACCACCTTAATTTTTTACTAATAGCTTAACGCAACTTAAACGACATGTGATTTAACCACACGCACCTCAAAAGTGTCTTTCGGTTAGCAAAAATGGTGAATATTTCAGCAAATTATTCACTCTCTATACAATTTAACTAACCTAATTTCTTTTTCATCGGTTTTAATATTTTATTAATTATAAAGTTACTCGAGTAACTCTCTAAAGTCAAGTACAGCTTAACTTACAATATTATTAAATTTGATTCTTACTATTGAACAAATATTTGGTATACTAATATTTAGATTCAATATCTATAGTTAAAGGAGTACATAAATGTCAACAAATAGAAAACATGGATTCAGCATAAACTGGCCAAGAGTCATTTTATTAATCATCATTTTTTGTACCCTATGTTTAGGTATTGTAAAAACGACAACTTATTTAAAAGAAACCGTTGTTACATCTGACAATATTAATGTACGTACCGGACCAAGTACGTCAAATAAAGTGTTAGACACTCTTAAGAAAGGTGAGCGTATTACAATTATTCGAGAAAAAAATAATTGGTCATACGTAAGTTTGCCAAATACTAAAAAAGGTTGGGTAGCAAACTGGATTCTTTCTAAAAAAAATGCCAAAGTGACTAAATTATCTGAAGCAACGATTGTTTTAGATCCCGGACATGGCGGTAACGATTCAGGTGCACTTTCAATCAAAGATAAACAAGAAAAAATCTACACGCTTCAAATTGTAAAAAAAGTAGCTTATCTTCTTAAGAAACGTGGCGCCAATGTGATTTTAACACGAGACTCTGATTCGTATGTAGATTTAGCCCCACGCGCTAAACTTGCAGAATCAAATAATGCAGATGCATTTATTAGTTTCCATTTTGATTCATCGCCTAATGATGATGAAGCAACTGGTTTAACAAGTTACTACTATAATAAGACAGCTGATTTAGCACTTGCAAATTCAATAAATGCCGAATTAAACGATACCGGTCTTGATAATCGTGGAACGGAATTTGGCGATTTTCTTGTTCTAAGAGATAATACACAACCATCCGTCTTACTAGAATTAGGGTACATTAATACAAAATATGACTTTAAGTTAATCCAAAGTAGCAGCTTTCAAGAAAAAACAGCAAAATCAGTCGTTGAAGGTTTAACAAATTATATCCAAAATAAATAAGACAATGCTTAACTATCATTGTCTTATTTTTGTATTAAATCAATTAATTTCAATACACGCTTATCTGGTTTTTCAACTGTTGAAATCATTTGATCAAAATCAAATAAATATCCCTTCATACCTGCATTATGCCCTGCAGCAATATCCAACTCCCGATCACCAATCATTGCTGCTTTCTGGTAATCAACTGCATTTTTTTCTGCAAGATAATTAAGTGACGCTGGATTAGGTTTCCTTGGAAATTTTTGATCTGAAGTAACAAAATCTGAAAACAAATGAATAATATTTGTTTCCCTAAGCATATCAATTGCGCTTTGATCCCTATGGGTTAATAAAAAGTTTTGTCCACCATTATCAACCACCCATTTACAAACTTCTTTTGCACCAGGAAATAATTTTGCATTTTTTTGACTCTGTCTTTCTAAATCATCATAGCTTACCCTCAATTGTTCAACATCTAAATTCAAATTTGTTTCTTGATAAATTTGAATTGCTTGTCTAACAGATTTTTCTCGCATAATTTTATAAATTTCTGTTCTAGTCGCAATTACATTTTGTAAACGTAACGCTTCTTGAAATGCCTTAACCATCTCAGGATAAGTATCAAAAAGCGTCCCATCAAAGTCCCAAAAATAATTATTTATCATTTTATACCCTCCAAATATTCTTTACACCAAAAAGATGTATTAGAGTTGATTCTAATACATCCTTTATTTTTTCTCTGTATCAAAAATAATTGTTACTGGTCCATCATTTATAAGTTCAACATCCATATCTGCTCCAAATTGACCTGGTTTAACAATAGTTACTATTTCAGCCAATTTTTGATTAAATTCATCATAATGTTCCTCAGCTAAATTAGGTTCTTCAGAATCTGTAAAGCTTGGTCTATTCCCTTTTTTTGTTGACGCGTACAAAGTAAATTGTGAAACAGATAGAATTTCTCCATTTATTTCTTGAATACTTAAATTCATTTTTCCCATATCATCTTCAAATAATCTGGAATTAGAGATTTTTTTTACCATATAATCTATCTCAGTAGATGTATCACCCGTCTTAAATCCCACCAATAAAAGATATCCTACATTAATCTGATTTAATACCTGACCATTTACCGAAACACTAGCCTTTTTAACACGTTGAACAACAATTTTCACTTCTTTAGTACCTCCATTAGAAAATTAATGAATTTTCCTTTTAACAGCATAAACGTCTTCAACACTTTTCAAAGTTTCCATAATTCTTTCTAATTGAACAATATCTTTTACGCCAACTGAAACATCCATTGTCGCAATTTTATTATTATCAACACGGCCATTAACTGAGCTTAATTGCTTAGTTGTATTATTCAATGATTGTAAAATATCATTCAAAAGTCCAGAACGATTGTACCCTTGGATTTCCAAATCAGATTGATAATTAGATTTATCATCCATGGTTTTATCCCATTTAACACTAATAATTCTTTCCCCGGACTCTTCAGCTTTAATAACATTAGGACATTCAGTTCTATGAACTGAAACACCACGCCCCTTTGTAATATAACCAATAATGTCATCTCCTGGAATAGGATTACAGCAATGACTTAATCGAACAAGTAAGTTATCGACGCCATCAATTACAACACCACCATCATGGCTACTTTTACGATTTTTTTCAGATACGTCTGGTTTTTTCATTTCTTTATGTTCTTCAAGGATTGCCTTCTGCTCATTAACTTGTCGAACTTCTTCTTCTTTAGAGCGAATATCTTCCGTTAAAGCATTGGCGACACCTAACGTTGCTACCTCTCCAAATCCAATTGCAGCATACAAGTCATCTGATTCAGACAATTGTCTTTTATCCAAAAGCTGTTTCATATTTTCTTTTGTAATGACTTTTTTAGGATCAAATCCTAAATCAATTAATTGCATCGTCAATAAATCTTCACCTTTAGCTGCATTAGCAACACGATCTTGTAGTTTGAAGAAGTGTTTAATTTTATTTCTAGCTTTATTTGTATGCACCAAATTAACCCAATCACGGCTTGGTCCTATTGAACTTTTACTAGTTAAGATATCAACAATGTCTCCATTTTTGACTTGATAATCTAATGGCACAATCTTTCCGTTAACTTTTGCACCCGTTGTATGATGTCCAATTTCAGTATGAATACTGTAGGCCATATCAAGTGGTCCTGCACCTTTGGGTAATTCAAAAACATCACCTTTAGGTGTGAATACATAAACGCGGTCACCAAAGATATCGCCTTTAACACTTTCCATAAAAGCAGAAGCATCATCAGTCTCATCTTGTAATTCAATAATTTCTTTAAACCAATTTAATTTTGTACCCGCGTCATCTTGCTGAACTTTCTCTTTCACACCTTCTTTGTAAGCCCAATGTGCTGCTACACCAAATTCAGCTATTTCATGCATCTCTTTTGTTCTAATTTGAACTTCAAAAGGACGTCCCTCTGGTCCGACAACAGTCGTATGCAGAGACTGGTACAAGTTAGCCTTTGGAATCGCAATATAGTCTTTAAATCTTCCAGGCATTGGTTTCCATCTAGAATGTATTGCCCCAAGTACCGCATAACAATCTTTAATTGATCCAACAATTACTCTAACAGCTAGGAGGTCATAAATTTGAGAGAATTGTTTATGTTGGTCTTTCATCTTTTTATAGACAGAATACAAATGCTTTGGTCGCCCATAAATTTCGCTTGAAACTTTTAAATCACTAATGGAAACTTTTATTTCTTCAATAGCTCCAGAAATATAAGCCTCACGTTCTTCACGTTTAGAATTCATCAAATGAACAATTCGATAGTATTGTTGGGGGTTCAGATAACGTAATGAACTATCTTCTAATTCCCACTTAATCGTACTAATACCTAAACGGTCTGCCAATGGTGCATATATTTCTAACGTTTCATTTGCAATTCGTCGTTGCTTATCTGGACGTAAGTGTTTTAACGTCCGCATATTATGTAACCTATCTGCTAATTTCACAATAATAACACGTAAATCTTTAGACATCGCTAACAATAATTTACGATGATTTTCAGCTAATTGCTCTTGATGAGATTTATATTGAATTTGACCTAATTTTGTTACACCATCGACAATTACTTGCACATCTTTACCAAAAAGTTCGCCTACATCACCTAAAGTAACTGGTGTGTCTTCAACAACATCATGTAAAAATCCTGCACTAACAGTCTCCGGATCCATTTTTAATTCTGCAAGAATACCAGCAACTTGTATTGGGTGCATTATATATGGTTCGCCAGACTTACGATATTGATTCTTATGAACATAGGTAGCAAAATCACATGCTTTTTGTACAAATGCAACATGTTCTTCATTCATATAGCTTTCAACGATTTCCAAAACGTCTCTAGCACTCCACATTTCTTCTTTTGTCATATCTACACACCTCTTTTTATATAAAATAAAAATACGCGATTCCATAATGCAGTCCGCGTACTCATGTATTCATAAAGTATTTGTATTATTTTTTTGAAATTCCCCATGTTAATAATGATAAACAAAGATAAATAATTGCAAAAAAGATAGTGATACTTTGAAATAAATGGCACAACACACCTATTGCAAAAATAACTGGAAAGAAAAAGTTAAAAATCAAACTATGATCATTTCTACCAATAATAACACCAATAATGATAGAAAAAATGACATTTACTATAAATAAAGAAACACCAATTTTTATAACATCGTTTGCATTAACTAAGGTCAGTACCATCGGGACCACAATTCCGATGGCAATACTTACCGTTAAGTACCATGCAGCTGTTATGCTTAGAAAATTTTTCAAAAATATTTCCTCATTTCGTTTTCTCATGCCTTACTTAACTTAATTCACTAACAAATGAAAGGCTCGCTAATAAGTATAACGGAGCAGTCTCTGCACGTAAAATTCTAGGTCCTAAGCCTACCTTTTGATAACCAGCTGTAGCTAACTTATCAATTTCTGATTTTGAAATACCACCCTCTGAACCAAATACCGCAATCATATTTTGATTAGGTTCAATCAAATCAAATGATTTTTTTAGTTGGCTAACCTCACCTTGTTTAGCAGATTCTTCATATGCAACAATCTGAATATCATAAGATTGTTGAAATATCTCATCAATTTTTTTAGCGTATGAAATCGTTGGAATTTTAGTTCGATGTGCTTGTTCTGCAGCACCCTTAGCAATTTTTTTTAAACGTTCAATTTTTTTAGCCTGCTTTTTTTGATCCCATTTTGCAATAGAAAAATCACTATTAAAAAATATAAAATGGGCAGCCCCCATTTCTGTACCTTTTTGTACAATCCAGTCTGCCTTATCTTTTTTTGAAAGAGCCGACGCAATTGTTACTTCTACTGGCAACTCAACTAATGTTTCTACTGTCTTTTGATAATCAAAAGTAGCTGAACTTTCAGTAACCTGTTTCATCTTTGCAACAACAACCTCTGTTGATTGCTTAACGAGTTCAACTTGATCACCAACAGCCAAACGCATAACTTTAATTGCATGATGAAAATCCTCATCTGTTAAAATTAACTCATCAGATTTCAAAAAATATCTCTGCATCTTTACTACCTAACCTTCCAAATCCATTTTAACTGCAATAATTGAGAACCAGTCACCCATATTTAAAATCTGTTGTATTTCAAATCCACCAGTTACCAGTGACTCCTTGATTAAATCGACTTTATCTGCAATAATCCCAGATGTCACAAAATGGCCACCTGGATTTAAATTTCTTCTAGCTTGCGGAATTAACGGTACAATAATTTCGGACAAAATATTAGCCACAATTAAATCAACCTTATTATCAATACCATTTAGTAAATCATTAGCTGCTACATGTATCTGATTTGCAATTGGATTTAAGTTGAAATTTAATACGGCAGCATCTACTGCAATATCGTCCAAATCATACGCATCAATATGACCAACACCAAGATGTTTTGCAGCAATACTTAAAACACCTGAACCTGTTCCAACATCAATCATAGATTCATTTCCACGTATTACTTGCTCTAGTGCTACCAAAGCTAGCCGGGTTGTGGGATGTGTTCCTGTACCGAATGCTTTACCAGGGTCTAAACGTATCACTTTTTCATCAGGTTGGACCACCTGATATTTCTCCCAACTTGGTACTATTGTTAGGAATCGGGTAACTCTAACCGGATGGTAGTATTGTTGCCATTCCAATCCCCAACCTTGGTCATCCACTTCATTCAATTCAATCAGACCACGTCCCGGATTAAGTCCAAAATCAGCTAATTGATTAACCCTACTCTGTATAGTTGGCAATATTTCAGGAATAAAAATAGTTTCAGGGAAAAAGGCAGAAATCTTTGCTCCATCATTTTGGTGCTCAACTGATGTAAAATCGTTCCCGTCTAAATTATCCTGCATTAATTTTTCAAAATCTTTTGAATCATCAATTTGGACACCTTCAGCACCACTTTCAATTAAAATATTAGAAACCGCTTCTACAGCTTCACTACTTGTTGAGATACTTACTTCTGTCCATTTCAAATTGAAATCCTCCTAAAATTTTGGATAAATTAATCGCATACTTTTTTCTGTACTTTGTGCTTTTTGAATTTTTTCAAAATCGCTAGCTGACCAACTTAGTTCAAAGAATTCAGCATCATCATCATTCAAAAAATCTAACAAATCACTTTGACCATTGTCTAGTACAATTTGTAAATAGTTAATAAATGCTGCTGCCTCTGAGCGTTCCCAACCCGATTTCCCTTGAAAGGGTAATGTTGTTAAATACTCTTTTTCAACTTCCTTTGAGTCAAAACGTTCTTCATCATAGAGTAATATAGCATCCCCAAATGAAATAATGGGTAATTCTGAGTTAACACCTTCAATATCAAGAATTGCTTGTTGTGACTTATTCTCAGCATAAAATGTGAGATCTACTGTAAATGTATGATCCTTTTTCTGCCAATCTAATACAATATCACCATCAAAATCAATTTTTGGTAATTCCTTCTTTAAATAATCAAACAATGTTTCTTGTGCCATACTATCACCTCATATTTTAAATAAATTTAAATTACATCAAATTTTGTTTAGTTCTCAAAGTTTATTATAAAGCATTGCATTCATTCATGCATTAATTAAAGAGGAAAACGATAACAATTTATCGCTTTTTTTGGTAAACTAAGGTTATTAAAATATTGGGGAGGTTTTATTTATGGGAAGAAAGAAAATGATTTTGGATTTAGACACTGGTATTGACGATGCATTGGCTATTGCCTATGCTCTCGCTAGTACCGAAATTGATTTAATTGGTATTGTAGGTTCTTACGGTAACCTGCAAATGCTAGCTGGTGTTCAAAACAGTTTGAACTTACTTAATTTATTAGGTGAATCAAATATTCCAGTTTATCTCGGTGAGAAACATTCAATCACGACTCAATCTTTTGATACTTTAGAAATAAGCCAAGAAATACATGGTATGAACGGTTTAGGTGACATAAAAATCCCTAAATCAAGCCAACCATACGCCTCAGAATCTGGAATCGATTTTATTATCGATTCTGCACATGAATTTCAATCAGATTTAATTATTGTGCCTACTGGTCCATTAACGAACTTATCATTAGCCATAAAAAAAGATCCTAAAATTGAAACATTAATTGGTAAAGTCGTTTTAATGGGTGGTGCTTTAACAATCCCTGGAAATGTAACTGCCGTTGCTGAAGCAAATATTAATCAAGATCCAGAAGCCGCAAATGAAGTATTCCAAAGTAAATTGCCTATTACAATGGTAGGTCTAGACGTAACACTTAAAACACTTTTAACAAAAAAAGAAACAGAGCTATGGCGTGAAATTGACAGTCCATCAAGTCGAGCTTTCGCCGATATTGTTGATTACTATATTAACGCCTATGCAAACCTAAAAACAAATTTAGACGGCTGTGCTTTGCATGACCCCTTAGCTGTTGCCGTTGCTATAGATGCATCTTTAGTCACTACTTTACCTATCAATATGAAAGTTGACACAGAAGCGCCTTTTTCTGGACGTACAATCGGTGACGAGACACGCCTAAATTCAAATCAAGCAACAACGGTTGTCGCTGTTGCCGTTGAAACCGAAAGATTCTTATCGACTTTTATGACACGTTTATCAACTTTATTTTCAAAAAATTAAATTTAACGGAGTTTACTTATGCAATATCTCGGTCCATTCATTCTTTCCATTTGGTTTATTATGACCACTATTATTTATATTTCTACATTTACGAAAAAAAAACGTCGAAAATTTTCATATAAGTCACTTTTTTTTGGCTCGTTAGCCTGGGAAAAAAATAGTCGTAACTGGCTATTGATACTGGGACTTTTTTCGCTTATTAGTTTAAATCCTATTACAGATACATTTATCTTTTTGATGATACTTGGTGGTTACATTGCTGTTACCTCATGTTTAAACTTATTCTTACATCATGGTAATCGCCGTCAAACTATTCTAATCATTATTCTTTCCTTCTTTTTAATTTTAGCAGCATTCTATCCTTTATTATCAAATTTTAAATAAGTAAAGATAGTTGCTTTAAATTAACTCAAAGACGATAATGTAAGCGTTAACTGTAATTTTAATAAACTTTATTATTCATACTACTATTTATTCAAGGGAGATCACTATGCCACATATAATCGGTGTTGATATTGGAACAACAAGCACGAAAGCAGTTTTATACGATCTTAAAGGTACCGTAATTGAATACGCTAATATTGGTTACTCACTTTATCAAGAAGAAAATGGGATGGCTGAACAAGATCCTGATGAAATTTATGCTGCTGTAACAAAAGCAATCACTGAGGTCAATAAAAAAGCGAACTTACGCCCCACTGATTTAAAAGGCGTTTCATTTTCAGCTGCCATGCACAGTTTAATTCTACTTGATAAAAATCATAAACCGTTAACTAGATCGATTACTTGGGCTGATAACAGAGCTAGCAAGTGGAGTGATGATTTAAATGAATCAGGTGTTGGTCATGAAATTTATCTCAAAACTGGAACACCTATTCATCCTATGTCACCATTATCAAAACTAATTTGGTTAAAGAATGATAAACCAGATTTATTTAATCAGGCAGCCTATTTTGTTGGTATTAAAGATTATATTTTATATCAATTATTTGATCGACTTGTTATTGATCATTCTTTAGCGTCAGCTACAGGCTTATTCAATATTTTTAATTTAGATTGGGATAAGCAAGCATTATCTGTAACTGGTGTCACACCTGAACAGTTACCAGAACTAGTTGAAACAACGTACCAACTATCCGGACTAAATACTGAATTTTCTAAAATAACTGGTATCCAACGTGATGTTCCTTTTATTGTTGGTGCAAGTGATGGTGTTCTATCAAACCTTGGTGTTAATGCTATCGAACCGGGTGTTGCGGCTGTCACAATTGGTACGAGTGGTGCCGTTAGAATGGTTATCGATCACCCTGTTACAGATCCTAAAGGTAGACTATTCTGTTATGCGCTCGCCAAAAATAAATGGGTCATTGGTGGGCCAGTTAACAATGGCGGTATCGTCTTCCGCTGGTTGCGCGATGAGATATTTACACCCGAAAAAATTACTGCTGAACAAATGAAAATTGATCCCTATGAAGTCATCACTCAAATTGCAGAAAAGGTTCCTGCCGGTTCCGATGGACTCCTCTTCCACCCCTATCTTGGTGGCGAACGGGCACCACTCTGGGATGCTAATGCTAGAGGTTCATTCTTTGGTTTAACACGTCAACATACACGTGCGCATATGGCTCGAGCTGTACTTGAAGGGATCGTTTTCAATTTAGACATGGTCATGTTAGCACTAACTGAAATTGCTGGGAAACCCACTAGAATCCAAGCAACAGGTGGTTTTGCCCAATCATCTTTATGGCGACAATTATTAGCCGATATTTTTGAACAAGAAGTTACAATTCCTGAAAGTTTTGAAAGTTCTTGTCTTGGCGCAGCTGTCTTAGGAATGCAAAGTTTACATTTAATTGCTGATCTATCTGCTGTTGAAAATATGATTGGTTCCATGCATGTCCACCAACCACAAAAAGAAAACTTTGAAGTATATCGTGAGCTATTACCTATATTTGTTCGAGTAAGTAGGTCATTAAGCGCTGAATATAAAAATATTGCTGATTTCCAGCGGAAACATTATCATCAAATCTAGTTTCATTGGGGGAAAGTTACTATGCCACTTTTAATTGTTTTTATTGGGATTCTCTTTTTACTTTTATTAATCATTAAATTTAAATTAAATACATTTGTTTCATTAATTATCACATCATTTGTTGTTGCCATTGGATTAGGGATGCCTTTAGATAAAATCACGACTTCTATCGAAAATGGTATTGGTAGTCAATTAGGTCATTTATCCTTAGTCTTCGGTTTTGGTGCTATGCTAGGTAAACTGGTTGCTGATTCAGGTGGTGCTTATCGGATTGCGACTACTTTAATTAACCGATTTGGTCGAAAATGGATTCAATTAGCAGTCGTACTTGCATCATTCATTATTGGTATTGCATTATTTTTCGAAGTTGGTATTGTTTTATTGATCCCAATCGTTTTTGCGATTGCTACGGAATTAGGAATTTCAGTTTTATATCTTGGGATTCCCATGGCAGCTGCACTTTCAGTTACTCATGGCTTTTTACCACCTCACCCCGCCCCAACTGCAATTGCATCAGCACTAAATGCTAATGTAGGGATGGTTCTTATTTACGGATTACTATTAGCTATTCCGGTAACATTGATTGCCGGTCCACTTTTCGCTATGATTGCAAAAAAATATATTCCTTCGGCATTTAAGCAAAAAGGAAATTTAAGCGCATTAGGAACACAAAAAGAATTTAAACTTGAAGATACACCTAGTTTTGCAATGAGTACTTTGACATCTTTATTTCCCGTTGTAATTATGGCTATTTCAACAGTTTACGACATGATTATTAATAAAGGGATAACACCAAAGAACCCTAACTCTATAGATTCCTTTTTCATGTTCGTTGGGTCTCCTGGCGTTGCCATGCTGCTCTCCCTTCTGTTCGCTATCTATTCAATGGGTATTGCCCGAAAGATCCCAGTCAAAGATATTATGGCTTCTCTTGAAGTTGCCATTAAACAAATTGCAATGCTACTCTTAATCATTGGTGGTGGAGGTGCATTTAAGCAAGTTCTTGTTGATGGTGGTGTCGCAGATGTTATCTCAAGAATGTTTGAATCCTCATCGTTATCACCATTATTGTTAGGCTGGTTAATTGCTGCACTTCTTAGAATTTCTCTTGGTTCTGCAACAGTTGCTGCATTAACAGCTGCCGGTCTAGTCAGTGGTTTAATAGCTGGGTCAGGCGTTGATCCTGCATTAATGGTTATCGCCATTGGTTCAGGTAGTTTAATTGCATCTCACGTAAACGATGCTGGTTTCTGGATGATTAAAGAATATTTTGATCTAACCGTTAAAGAAACACTCGCAACGTGGACCGTTCTTGAAACAGTCGTCTCTGTTTCAGGGCTCGGTGGTGTTATGCTTATTAACTTATTCGTATAAATTAATAAAAGGCTAAGTTATTTTAGATAACTTAGCCTTTTATTATGTTGTTAAATTTAGACATGTGTTAAAATAGACACCATTCTAAATTGAAATTATTGGAGGCAATATTATGGATTCACTATCTGCTATCTTATTATTACTTGGTGGCGTGGTTATCGCAAATGTGATTGCTGTTAAGTTTCCAAAAGTTCCACAAGCTTTTTATCAAATTGGTATAGGATTAGCGCTTTCTTTATTACCAAATTTCCAACATTTCGAACTTAACCCAGAATTATTTTTTATGATAATCGTTGCACCTATTATTTTCAATGAAGCCCAAAATACATCTAGAAGAGCATTAGCTAGAAATATTTTAACGACGCTTTCATTAGCCATCATTTTAGTTGGTGCAACAATAATTGTCACTGGGTTTTTAGTTCACTCAGTCTTACCTGATTTATCACTTGCCTTAGCATTTGCGTTAGCAGCGATTGTCACACCCACAGATACAGTAGCAGTATCTTCAGTGACAAAAAATTTACCGATTCCTGAGTCAATGATGAATATATTGGAAAATGAATCCTTGTTTAATGATGCATCTGGTATTGTTGGTCTTAGTTTAGCATTAACTGCTTTCTCTTCAGGTACTTTTTCTATGAACGAAGGTCTAAGTGCTTTTAGCACATCATTTTTTGGTGGACTCTTAATTGGTGCATTTTTAGGATTAGTATTCGTTAAAATAAGGTTAACGTTACTAAATTGGCACATCGAAGATACAGCAATTATGATTCCAATTGAAATAATAACTCCTTTTTTAATTTATTTTATATCTGAAGAATTAGGTTGTTCAGGTATTTTAGCAGTCGTTGCTGCCGGTTTAATTCATGGTGTTCAAAAAGATCGTTTACGGTTATCTTCAACTAAATTACAATTTATATCAAGTAGTATTTGGAAAGTACTTACAGATGCTTTAAATGGGTTTGTTTTTGTAGTTCTAGGTTTAACATTGCCTACTGTTACCTCGGATTTATTAAAAAGCTCAGGATTTAATTCACTAATTTTACTTGTTATTAGTATTGGTATTTACTTTATTATGACACTAATGCGTTTTCTATGGTCCCACTTCCTATTAAAAAATTTATCAACAAAAGACGATTTTACATTTGCCCTAAGTGGAATTCACGGAACAATTACACTATCCATGGCATACTCATTACCATTAGTAACTGTTTCAGGAATTGAATTCCCTATGAGAAATGAAATCATTTTTATAGCTGCATTAGTTATATTAATTAGCATGTTAGTTCCTACTTTCCTACTACCGCACTTAATTACCAAAAAGAATGAGATTACTATTTTAGAAAATATTGGTGAAATTCGTTCTAAGATGGTTATTTACACTGTTGAACAACTTAATGTCACAAATATTCCTAGTCCAGAAAGACAAACAGTAATTGAAACGCTATATAACCAACAAAATTTTTTAAAACGGCCTAAAAAGAGTGATTTTTATGACCTATTAGAAAAAACACAAGAAATTGAAGAAAATATTTTGCATGAATTATTATCGAGTGGTCAGGTTTCTGAAAAAACTGGTTCTTGGTACGAAAAGTATCTTGCTACAACTTATCAATCAACCCGTGGATTTTCACTTAAACATCTCATAATACACTTGAAATTCTATTCACTTCATTTATTTAAACATTTTGCTATTAAGAAAGGCGAAAAAGCGCTATCTCAGGTTACTGAAAATCAAAAAAATACTTTCAAAAAATATTATAATAATACAAAAGATGACTTTATTTTAATGGAGGAATCTAGTTATCAGGCAGCAATTACTTATTTAACCTCTATTACCACTGTTGACAATTCAATGGCCGTTACTCTGGTTAGACAATTTTTATCAGTTAGACACAGAAGAATGTTTTCAAATGAGACTGAACTTATCTTACAAAATAATATTTTTATAAATGCCTTTCAATTAGAATATAATTTTGTTCAACTTCAATTAGAACAAAAATTAATCACCCCTGCAACGGCAAATCTGTTAAGAGAACAAATTTCATACGATGAGATGGTTTACATGCAAAATAATGAAGCATACTTATCATAAAAAAAACGACAACCAGACTTTTCCGGTTGTCGTTTTTACTTATTTTTTCTTAGATTCTTCATCTTCATCAATTTTCAAGACTGCCATAAATGCTTCTTGTGGAATCTCAACATTACCAACTTGTTTCATTCGTTTCTTACCAGCTTTTTGTTTTTCCAAAAGTTTCATACGGCGTGTTCGATCTCCACCATACAATTTAGCTGTAACATCCTTACGGTATGCTTTAATATTTGTTCTTGCAATAATTTTTTGTCCAGCAGCAGCTTGAACTGGAATTTCAAACATTTGGCGCGGAATTAATGATCTTAATTTATTGACGATACCTTTTCCACGTTCAAAAGAAAAATCACGATGAACAATAAAACTCAATGCATCAACTGCTTCACCATTCAACAAGATATCAACTTTAATTAAATCACTTGGACGGTAACCCTCTTCTTCATAATCCAGGGATGCATATCCACGTGTATTAGATTTTAATTTATCAAAGAAATCAAAGATAATTTCTGATAAAGGCATATGATAAATAATATTTACACGGAATTCATCTAAGTAATCCATCGTCTCAAAAACACCACGTTTTTTTTGACAAAGTTCCATGACTGCTCCAACATATTCATTAGGTACCATAATACTTGCTTTCACATAAGGTTCGTTAATTTGCTTAATTGATGATGGTTCTGGCATTTCAGAAGGGTTAGAAACAATTATTTTCTCACCATCAGTTAAATCAACATGATAAATTACAGATGGTGCCGTTGTAATCAAATCTAACCCAGATTCACGTTCTAACCGCTCTTGGACAACATCCATGTGTAATAACCCTAAAAATCCACAACGGAACCCAAATCCTAGTGCTTGTGACGTTTCTGGTTCAAA
Organism: Dellaglioa sp. CoH-56-MRSF-12; assembly: GCF_056782075.1. The sequence continues at coordinate 47,104 of NZ_JBXAYD010000002.1, read as the reverse complement.
TTGTAAAGCAGCATCATTTAATTGTAATCTTTCAAGTGCCTCACGTAATTCATTATATTTTGAATTATCTACGGGATATAACCCACAATAAACCATAGGATTAATTGCACGGTAACCATCTAGTGCTTCAGTTGCTGGATTGTCAGCTGAAGTTACTGTATCACCAACTCGTGTATCTCGAATATCTTTAATTGCCGCTGTAACATACCCAACATCTCCGGCCATTAAAAAATCACGATTAACTGCTTTGGGTGACATAACCCCAACTTCAGTCACTTCATATTTTTTCTTACTATTCATTAATTCAATTGTGTCGCCAGGTTTTACAACACCGTCAACCACCCGAATACTCAAAACAACGCCACGGTAACTATCATAGATTGAATCAAAAATTAAAGCTTTCAATGGTTTTTTTAAATCACCATTTGGTGCAGGAATTTTCGTTACAATCTGTTCCAGCATCTCTTCAATACCAATACCATTTTTAGCACTTGCCAGAACGGCATCAGAGGCATCTAATCCGATAACATCTTCAATTTCTTTTTTTACCATTTCAACATTAGCAGATGGTAAGTCAATTTTATTAATAACTGGTAAAATCTCCAAATCATCATCAATCGCTAAATAAACGTTTGCGAGTGTCTGTGCCTCAACACCTTGAGCAGCGTCTACAACAAGTACAGCACCTTCACAAGCCGCCAAACTCCTTGAAACTTCATAAGTGAAATCAACATGTCCTGGTGTATCAATTAAATGAAAGATATATGTTTCACCATCTTTAGCAAGATAATGTAATTCAACCGCATTTAATTTAATTGTAATTCCACGTTCTCGTTCAAGATCCATCGAATCGAGTAATTGATTTTGCATCTCACGTTTAGTAACTGTATCAGTCATCTCGAGGATACGATCCGCAAGTGTGGATTTTCCATGATCAATATGTGCTACAATCGAAAAGTTTCGAATATGTTTTTGTCTATCTTGCATTTCTTCAAAATCCATTAATAGCGTCCTACTTTCTTGTTTCTATCTCTTCTGATTATAACAATCAACGCTACTAAACACAATTACAGTTCGCATACAAAAAAATAGAATCATCTTAGAAGACGATTCTATTTTTAACTTTATTTCTTATTTTTAAATTGATCTTTTAACTTATCAAATAAATTACCTTCGCCAACAACGTTTTTACCGCTAGCTGTAGCAAATTCTTTCAAAGCATCTTTTTGTTCTTTTTTAAGATTACGAGGTGTTTCAATATTAACCGTCACTTCTTGATCACCATTACCCTTACCATGTAATTTAGGCGCACCCTTATCACGTAATCTGAAAGTCGTTCCAGTCTGTGTTCCAGCGGGAATCTTCATTTTTACATCTCCATGAACGGTTGGAACCGTTACTTCGTCGCCCAATGCAGCTTGGACAAAGCTAATTGGAACATCAATGTAAATATCAGGACCTTCACGGTCAAATGTGCCACTAGCCTGAACTCTAAAGATAATGTATAAATCTCCATAAGGTCCACTATTTTCACCAGATTCACCTTGTCCTTGAAGACGCATCTGTTGACCATCTTCAACACCAGCAGGAACAGTTACTTTAACTTCATGTCTTTCATCAATATGGCCTGATCCATGACATGTATCACATTTTTCTTTAATCTCTTTACCTGTACCATGACAAATATCACATTCTTGTTCAGTCATCATGTTTCCAAGTGGCGTACGACGCTCAACTTGGATAGTACCTCGACCACCACATTTATGACATGTAATTGGAGAAGTTCCAGGTTTTGCTCCAGAACCAGAACAAGTAGCACATAGACTTTTACGATTGTATTTAATTGTTGATTCTTTACCAAAAACACCTTCATTAAATGTCAATGTCATCTCGTATTGCAAATCACGACCTGCTCGTGGAGCGGTTGGATCTTGGGAAGCACCACCACCGCCGAAAAATGAACTGAAAATATCTTCAAATCCACCGCCGCCAAATCCACCTTGTTGTCCTTGACCACCAAATCCTCGGTAAGCACCACCTTGAGACCCAGCTGAACCATATTGATCGTATTCAGCTTTCTTTTGTGGATCACCAACTGTTTCATATGCTTCAGTGATTTCTTTAAATTTATCTTCGGCACCAGCATCCTTATTAATATCCGGATGATATTGTTTAGATAACTTACGATACGCTTTTTTTATTTCTTCAGGTGACGAATCTTTAGTCACACCAAGTACATTATATGGATCTTTGTTCTCTGCCATTCCGTACCTCCGAATAACCTTTTTGGTTTTTATTGCTCTAAATAGGATAACATGTCTAACATGAAATAAAAAGCCAAAGTCCCAAAGGCCTTTGACTTTCTATCACACTCAAAATTTAGTAAAGATTACTTCTTATCTTCAGGGTTAACTTCTTCGAAGTCACCATCGACAGTTTCATCTTTAGGGTCTTTAGCCGTGCCTTCAGCACCAGCTTCACCTTGAGCTTCTTGTGCTTGTTGATACAATTTAACAGTTAAGTCTTGAACAATTTTATTCAATTCATCTTTCTTAACTTTCATATCTTCAACATTGTTATCTTCTTGAGCTTTCTTCAAAGCATCACGAGCATCTTCAGCAGATTTAATTTCTTCTTCAGTTACTTTACCTTTTAATTCTTCCAAAGTTTTATCAACTGAGAATAATAATTGATCAACTTCATTCTTCAAATCAACTTCTTCTTTACGTGCCTTATCTGCTTCTTCGTTTTCTTTAGCTTCATTAACCATGCGTTCGATTTCGTCTTCTGCAAGACCACCTGAACTCTTGATTGTAATTTTTTGTTCTTTGTTTGTGCCTAAATCTTTAGCAGAAACGTTAACAATACCATTTTTATCAATATCAAATTTAACTTCAATTTGAGGGATTCCACGAGGTGCAGCAGGAATATCATTTAATTGGAAACGGCCTAATGTTTTATTATCAGTAGCCATTGGACGTTCACCTTGTAAGACATGGATATCAACGGCAGGTTGGTTATCTGCAGCTGTTGAGAACGTTTGTGACTTGCTTGTTGGGATCGTTGTATTACGATCAATTAACTTAGTAAAGACGCTACCCATTGTTTCAATACCCAATGAAAGTGGTGTTACATCAAGTAAAACAACATCCTTAACATCACCAGTAATGACACCACCTTGAATTGCAGCACCAAGTGCAACAGCTTCATCAGGGTTAACTGATTGGTTAGGTTTGTGATCTGTTTCTTTTTCAACTAATGCTTGAACAGCAGGAATACGTGTTGAACCACCAACCAAGATAACTTGATCAATATCAGCATTTGTTAATCCAGCATCTTTTAAAGCATTTTGAACTGGAATACGTGTACGTTCAACTAAGTCTTGTGTAAGATTATCAAATTTTGCACGTGATAATGTTGCTTCTAAATGTAAAGGTCCAGCAGCACCGGCTGTAATAAATGGTAAGCTAATTTGTGCACTAGTAACACCAGATACATCTTTTTTAGCTTTTTCAGCAGCATCTTTAAGACGTTGCATTGCCATTTTATCTTTTGATAAGTCAATACCATTTTCTTTTTTGAAGGTCTCAACTAACCAGTCCATGATTTTTTGATCAAAATCATCTCCACCAAGTTTAGTATCACCGTTTGTTGATAGTACTTCAAAGACACCATCACCTAATTCAAGGATAGAAACATCAAATGTACCACCACCTAAATCGAATACAAGGATTTTTTCATCTTTTTCAGTATTTTCAAGACCATATGCTAAAGCAGCAGCAGTAGGTTCGTTAACAATACGTTCAACTTCTAAACCGGCAATTTTACCAGCATCTTTTGTAGCTTGACGTTGTGAATCGTTAAAGTAAGCAGGAACTGTAATAACAGCTTGTGTTACTGATTCGCCTAAGTAAGCTTCAGAATATTCTTTGATGTATTGTAAAATCATAGCAGAAACTTCTTGTGGTGTGTATGATTTTCCTTGAATATCTACTTTGTAGCCTTCTTCTCCCATGTGACGTTTAATTGATGCAACAGTATCAGGGTTTGTGATTGCTTGGCGTTTAGCAACTTCACCAACTTGAGTTTCGCCATCTTTAAATGAAACAACAGATGGTGTTGTACGATTTCCTTCTGGGTTTGTAATAATTTTTGCTTCTTTACCTTCTAACACAGCAACAGCTGAGTTAGTTGTTCCTAAATCAATTCCTATAATTTTTGCCATAATTTATCTACCTCTTCTTATATTATTATTGAGCGACAACGACCATTGCTGGACGTAACACTCTATCTTTTAATTTATATCCTTTTTGAAGGACTTGAACAATTGTATCTGCTTTTTGATCATCAGAAGCTGGAACTGTTTGAACTGCTTGGTGAACATTTGGATCAAAAGTAACGTCATCAGTTGCAATTTCTATAACGTCATTATTAGTTAATGCTTTTTGTGCATCTTTATAAACTAATTCAATACCTTTTTTAAGTTGTTCGCCACTCTCAGTGTCAACCTCAATTGCCAATGCTCGTTCCAAATTATCGATAACTGGTAGAACATCTTTAGCTAATGATTGCCCGCTATACTTTAAGAGTTGTTCTTGTTCTTTCTTAAAGCGTGTATTCATATTTGCCATTTCGGCTTCTGCTCGTAAATATTTATCTTCCATTGTGTCTAAACTAGCTTGTAACTCAACTAATTTATCTGCATCAGAAGGCTTTTTACTAAATTTTTCTTTTACTTTATCAGTAACAGAACTTTTTTTCTCATTTTGATTAGTTGCTTCACTAGACTGATGTTGCTCTTGTGTAACATCTTCTTCAACTAAATCTTCTTTGGCATCTTTAACCACACACAACACCCCTTTTCTTATTTATCAAATTGTTGATAATAATCTAACAATTTTTTAGCAAGCTCATCACTAAATGCATCTAATAAACCAATCATTTTTGAATATGGCATATTTGTAGGACCCAATAATGCGATAACCCCTTGACCATGGTCACTAACATCATAACTAGCTGATATAAGACTATAGTTATCAAGTAATTGGTTCGTTAATTCCTCACCAATTTTAATTTGAATAGGTTTACCTTGAATTCCAATTAATTCACCAATATTCTTGTTATTTGATGTGTCTACTAAATCATATAATGATTTTAATTCATCCACGTTACTATCGGTAGCAAAATCTAATATATTAGATTTACCGCCAACAAAAACTTGTTCACGTGCTGCCTGCTTTAAAATATTACCAAAAATATCTAAAATACCAGCTGGCCTACGCATATAATTAACCAACATAACTGGGATACTTGTTCTTAACTTCTTAGAAATTTCAGCTAATGACAACCCAATTAATTGGTCATTCAACAACCTTGTTACGGCTTCTAAATCTGATCCGTTAATCGATTTAGGAATACTGAATGTCTGATTCTCAACAACGCCACTACTCATCACAAGAATAGCCATAATTCGATGATTTCCTAATGGTACTAATCGAAAACCTTCGAGACGACTTTCCATTGTTTCAGGTCGTAAAGAAATCGCTGTATAATTTGTTAAGTCCGAAAGAATCTTAGTTGATTCTGCAAATATTTCATCAATCTTTTGAAAATGAACACCAAGAGAATTTTGAATATTCGCTAATTCCGCTGCTGGAACAACGCCGGGTTTAACAATGTGATCAACATAATATCGATAACCTAAAAATGAAGGAATTCTACCAGAAGAAGAATGTGTTTTTTTAATTAACCCATTATTTTCCAATGTCACCATTTCATTTCTGATAGTTGCTGAACTTACATGCATTGGTAAAAAATCAACGACCGATTTAGAACCAACAGGTTGACCAACCTCTGTATATACTCTGACAATTGCTTCTAACACTAACATTTGTCTTTCTGTTAGCATGATCAATCACCTCTTTTTAGCACTTAACACAATGGAGTGCTAAGACAACTATTAATATACTAAATGTTGAGATTATTGTCAAGGAATGCACTCACTTTTTTAAAGAAAATGGCTGACTAAATATATCCTATTTAGTCAGCCATTAAACCAATACTTATATGTGTTGGTCAAAATAAGTATTAGTATTTTTTTTATCTTTATTTAATTGCGTAATTAATCCAGGAATACCTTCAAATTTAACTTCACTTCTCAAATATGCTAACCATTGAACCGTAACAATTTGGCCATAAATCATCTCGTTGAAATCAAATAAATTTATTTCGACCGTTAATTCACGATTTTTTCCAAACGTTACGTTGTAGCCAATAGATGCCATCCCACGATACCAGACATCACCAACCTGAACGCTAGTCACATATATTCCGGGTCCCGGAATTCGAATGTGTTCATTGAATTCTAAATTTAATGTTGGAAAGCCAAGTTCTCTACCTCTAGCTTCACCGTGAACAACTTTACCAAGTGTTTCATATTTATAGCCCAATAACTTATTAACATCGCTAATATGTCCGTTATCAATTTCCATTCTAATTCGAGATGAACTTATCTTTTGATGATTCGTCGCTAATTCAGGCACAGTAATAATTTCAAATTTTTGATTAGCATATAAAGGTAGTGTATCCATATTTGCGATATCTTTTTTACCATACGTATAATCAAATCCTGCAACTACTACCTTTACATGCAATGCAACCATATATTTATCGACAAAATCTTGTGGTTCCATTTTTGCTAAACTATTATTTAGCGTTAAAATATAAAAAATATCAACGCCTAATTGCTTCATTAATAATATTTTTTTTTCCATAGACGTTAAATATTTTACACTTTGTTCGGGTGCTTTTTGAAATTGTACTGACGGATGCTTATCAAATGTCATTACTGCAAGTTTAATATTTTTTTCGTTAGCTTTTTGCTTAGCTTCTTGTATTACTTTTTGATGTCCTAAATGAACACCGTCAAAAAAACCCATAGCAAGTGAAATAGAATCATTACTAATTTCGTTAGGGTTATACGGTTCAGTTAAATAAATAACTTTCATGTTCCAATATCTTCCTTTATCCTAAATCAAACATTGTCTCAGACTGATAACGATTTTTTTCACTATTCAATCTGTATAAACATCTAATTTTATTTTCATAAACTAGAGAAACTGTTGGCTCATTATTAAACGAATCAACTGCTAAAAATCCACCATTTTGGACAATAAGCCACTGTTCAGTTGTTAATTCATACCTTTTAAATGATGTTAGCGCTGTATCAATTGGATATAACAACGATTCTAACGTCCCATTGACTTTAGCCTCATTTAATTGGTCCAGGGTAAACGCCTTATCAATTCTAAAACCGCCGCTTTCCAGTCTAGTCAGGTCGGACATAACTGCAGGTACACCTAATTTTTTACCGAGATCAACAGCTAGCGTCCTAACATAGGTCCCTTTTCCACATGCAACTTCAAAATAAATTTTTTGTCTTTTATTTTCTAAATCATATTCTGTAGCTTTCGTTTGAATAAATGAAGTCACCGTTATTTGTCTTTCTGGACGTTCCACTGTTTCACCTTTACGAGCGTAATCATATAAGCGACGTCCGTTTACTTTAACAGCTGAGAACATTGGTGGAATTTGAATCATTGTACCTGTCATCTGGTTCATAACATCATCAATTTCTTCCGATGTGAAAGGATCTATAATCTCTTTTTCTTCGATTATTTCGCCATCTAAATCTTCAGTTTCTGTAGAGAAACCAAGTGTTATTTCACCCGCATATACTTTGCCAGAATTCATCAAATAGTTTACTGTTTTTGTCGCTTTACCAATACAAATCGGTAGAACACCATCAACATTTGGATCAAGAGTACCTGAATGACCAACTTTTTTGGTTTGAAAAATGCCACGACACTTAAAAACACAATCATGACTGGTCATACCACGTTCTTTGAATAGTGGAATAATTCCGTCCATTGTCTTACCTCCGTTAATATACTTTTAACAGTATATCATAATCAGTAAAACAAGGGATATCGATTCTAATTTTTATAAATATTGAAATTTCTATTTAAGAGATAACTATCTATCATCATTCCTAAATACCTATTTACCAACAGTTTTAGCTACGTTATTATTCACAAAACTTCCCATAAACATCATAATTTTTTATTCTTTCCATAACGTTATCCATTTCTTTTTGTAGTGCAGGCCGATTTTTATATTTCTTTTTCAAACCCTCACAAAGAGATATTGCTACTTCCTCATCTCCAAAGTTATTATACCGTAAAATATAATCGCCAATATTTTGATAGTCTTTTCTATTTTTAGCTTTAACTATTAAATCTTTAACTATGCTTTCAAACATCATGTTAGCTTCTTTGGGATATAGTGGGTAAATATATTTTCCATAATTCATAAATAAATTCAGATTTTTTTTAATTAATTGTAGCAAAATGGTAGCTTCGTTTTCATCTGCTAATATCTGTGCAAGTTGCCAATTATCAAGTGTTTTAGAAATGTTTTTCAGAATATCAGGGTATTCAGCTTTCCAAAATCCATTATCAACTAAAAGCTTTTTTAATTTTTTATAATCGGAATCATTGCCTTTATATAATGCCTGTTTTAAATACTCAATTCTTTTTTGAACTTGATTTGTCTCCTCATAGATAGTATCTAGTCGAGTATACCAAGGTTGTAAATATTGAATATTTTTATCATTATCTGTAATTAATTTTTTTAGTACTAATTTTTCTGCAACTTCATAGTCTTTTCTTGAAACAGCTAACTCAACTTTAAACATTCTAACATCATCAATATCTAAATTATTATTAATAATTTCTTCTGCTTCTTTAATTTTATTTACTTGGAAGAACAATTTAATTTTAAATAATAAATATTTACTTTTCCTATCTTGTTGTGTATATTCATCAAATCTTGTACTAATTTTATCGGCAATTTTCAATACTTTATCCGTATTTTTTGTATTTAGCAAAGGAAGAATGAGACTGAGTAAATCAAAATCACTCACCGCCCATTCATTCCAAAAATTTTTTTTAGCATATCGAATAACATTCGTAACAATTAATTTTTTCTTTTCATCTGCCCCATCTTTAACAGACAGTTTTTCTACATAAATCCGTATTTTAGAAAGTATACTCTCTTGCTCAATCATAAACCCTAATTCTGTATACTCACTGACCTTTACTAATTGTTCTAATAAATCTAATAATATTAACATAGGTGCTTTTAAATAATTTTGACTAAATCTCACGTCACAAATAGAGAGCAGATTATCGACTACTTCACTAATATTGTCGTATCCTCTCCACGAAACATACCCTTGTTTCCTATTTTCATAAATAATTTCTCGAATTCGTTCCTTTGCATCTTCTATTTCTTCTTCTTCATCCAAAAATCCCAAATCAGCTAATATATCATTCTTTATTTCGTATTTATTCTCAGTATATTTTGTTAGTAATCGAATTAATACTTCTTTTGACTGTGAAGTTAATAATTCTTTATATTGCTCTGAATTCAAATTAGTACCTCTTTCTAATATATATTTTGAAAATTAAATTAATTTTTTAAAGGAAATTACCACACTATCTAATGATTGTTGAATAGTGGTATAAGAAAAATTCATAATTCTTCAAATGAATTAGTATTCAACTACACCATATAATCAAAGATATGAGATACCAATACTTACAACTAATTTTACTTGATTACTATTAAAAATAAAAGATATGATTATATTATAAGATAATATCTCCATTGATGAGGAGAAAAAAAGGCCTAATCACTAAGGATTAGGACCTTCATAAAGTTATCCATCAACAACAGTTTAAATAGAGCAACAAACGGTATCAGGATTTTTATTTTAATATTCAGAATCTATCTTTTTAAGTAATTGATCAATTTTATCACCATATTGAACTGACTCATCTCTTACAAAAACCAATTCTGGTGTTTTATAAATTGATAATCTTGATCCAAGTTCACCACGAATTAATCCAGAAGCTTTTTCCAAACCACGTTGTGTTTTTTGTGCATCTGATGCCATATTTGACAATATACTATAGTAAATTGTCGCCTGTTGTAAATCACCAGTTACATTAACTCCCGTAATTGTGACACCTTCAACTCGAGGATCTCTCACTCGTTTTAAAAGAATATCATTAACTTCTTTTTGAATTTCTTGTGATAAACGACCTACACGGTAATGTTGTGTCATTTTATATCCTCCTATAGTTGTTATGAATTATTTAACTGGAACTTCTTCCATAACGTAGGCTTCAATTTGGTCGCCTTCTCTAATGTCATTGTATTTTTCAATCATGACACCACATTCGAAACCTTGTTTAACAATTTTAGCGTCATCTTTAAAGCGTTTCAAGCTTGCTAATTTACCTTCATAAATAACAATACCATCACGAATTAAACGAACGCCGCTATCTCTTTCGATGTAACCTTCAGTGACGTAAGCACCACCAATTGTTCCAACTTTTGTAACTTTATATGTTTCACGAATTTCAACTTGTCCAGTTATTTTTTCTTCAAAGACTGGTTCAAGCATTCCCTTCATAGCCGTTTCAATTTCTTCAATTGCGTTATAAATAACACGATGTAAGCGAATATCAACTTCGTCAGATTGTGCTTGAAGTTTAGCTTGAGGTGTTGGACGAACATTAAATCCTATAATGATAGCATTACTTGCTTCTGCCAAAGTAACATCACTTTCAGTAATTGCACCAGCTGCTTGATGAATGATATTAACTCGAACACCTTCAACATCAATCTTCTTCAAACTTCCTGCAAGAGCTTCAACTGAACCTTGAACATCTGCTTTAATAATAACAGCAACTTCTTTTAATTCGCCTTCTTTAAGTGAATCAAACAAGTTATCAAGTGTTACATGCGTAACATTTCCACGTTCTTTTGTTAAAGCACGTTTAGCACGTTCTTCACCAGCTGCACGAGCAGTTTTTTCATCATCAAAGACAACGAAACGATCGCCAGCACCTGGAACATCATTCAAACCAGTAATTTCTACTGGTGTAGCAGGTTTAGCTTTATTAACTTGACGGCCTTTATCATTTGTCATAGTACGGACACGTCCGAAACTATTACCAACAACAATTGGATCACCAACTTTTAACGTACCTTGTTGAACAAGTAATGAAGCAACTGTTCCACGGCCTTTATCAAGACGAGCTTCAATAACAGATCCAATACCCTTTTGTTTTGGATTTGCTTGTAATTCAAGAACTTCGGCTTCAAGTAAAATCATTTCTAATAATTCATCAAGGTTTGTGCCTGTTTTCGCTGAAATTTCAACGAAAATAGTATCACCACCCCAACTTTCAGGAATTAATTCATATTCAGCCAATTGTTCTGTAACATGAGCAGGATTAGCACCGGGCTTATCCATTTTATTAACAGCAACAATAATAGGTACATTGGCTGCTTTAGAATGATTAATTGCTTCAATTGTTTGAGGCATAACCCCATCATCAGCAGCAACAACTAAAACAGTGATATCAGTAATATCGGCACCACGAGCACGCATATTTGTAAATGCAGCATGTCCAGGTGTATCTAAGAATGTAATTGTTTTATTATCATGTTTTACTTGGTAAGCACCAATATGTTGTGTAATACCACCAGCTTCACCATCAGTAACATGTGTATGACGTAATTTATCAAGTAAGGTTGTCTTACCATGATCAACATGTCCCATGATTGTAACAACTGGTGGTCTTGAAACAAGATTATCTTCATTTTTAATTTCTGCATCAAACATTTTATCAATATCAGCAACATCTACATCGATTTTAGCTTCTGATTTAATACCATATTCTGCTGCTAAAATTTCAATTGTATCTGTATCGAGTGTTTGATTTTGGTTAACCATTACGCCTAACATAAATAATTTTTTAATAATTTCTGCTGGTTCACGATGAATCTTTTTAGCAATTTCAGCAACATTAGTTGCAGCATTGTAATATAAGATTTCTGGTAATGGTTTATCTTTTCTGGGTGATACAGGTGGTTTTGGTGTCGTTGAACGACGGTTTTTCTTATTTCTGTTACGTTTGTTATAAGGATTATTCCCATAACGGTTATTATTATTAAATCTCGAACGTCCTTGCTGATTAGCATTACCATTATTAGCAGTTCTAGCACTTGATTGTGTACTATTTTGAGGACGATTTGCTGGCTTTTCATTTGTTGTCTTTGGTGCAGCGTTAGTTGTTCTTGCTACTGGTTTTGAAGCTACCTGCGATGATTTTTGAGCAACAGGTTTACTATTCGTTGTTTTAGCAGGTTGTGCTGGTTTCTTTGCAACAGGTTTTGCTACTGGTTTTTTCGGTGTTGCATTAGATACAGTTTTTTCAACCATTTTCTTTGCAGCAACTACTTTAGCAGCGCCCTTTTTAAATTTATCGCGAATCTGACGTTCTTCATTATCACCAATAGTTGACATATGATTTTTAACATCAAAACCTTTTGTCGTTGCAAAATCAATAATATCTTTAGTATTTAATTCTAGCTCTTTAGCTAATTCATAAATTCTTTTTTTTCCCATATTTGCATGCTCCTTCTATATATCCATTAAGTCACACATCCTTCTGCTAAAACCTTTATCGGTAATAGCATACACTGTGCGCTGTTGTCCAACGGCCTCACTTAAACTGGCTTTTGAAAATCCAACATATAATTTAACATTATAGCTGTTGCACTTATCTGTTACTTTTTTTAAAGTCGCTTGTCCACAATCTTCAGAAAGAATAACCAATTTAGCTTTATTCTTCCTGACAGCATTCAATACTAGTCCTTCACCAGTCACCAACATACCTGCGCGTCTGGTCAAGCCTAGCATTTGTAAGAATTTTTGACTATTTTTCATCTTTAAATAATTCTCGTCTAGCTACCTGATGGTCAACATATTCGACAAGTTCTTCATAAAATGATTCGTCAATCTTAATACCGAATGCTTTATTGAATGTTCTTTCTTTTTGAGCCTGCTTCGCCACATCTACATCAAGAAAAATATATGCGCCACGCCCTGGTTTCTTACCTGTTGGATCTAAAGATACTTCATTTTCTTTATTCTTAACAACACGAACAAGTTCTTTTTTAGGTTTCATTTCACCCGTAACGATATCTTTACGCATTGGAATTTTACGATTAATCACTTTAATTTGCCTCCAAATCAATTACCGATCAGTTTTAATCGGCTTATTTGTTTGTTTCAGAAACTTCTTTTTCTTCACTACTGTTAACCATATCAGATTCAGATTTAATATCAATTTTAAACGTTGTTAATTTTGCAGCTAATCGTGCATTTTGACCTTTTTTACCAATTGCTAATGACAATTGGTGATCTGGCACAACTACAGTACAAGCATGATCATTTTCTGGATTAAAGACAACATTGACAACTTCTGCAGGATTCAAAGCATTAGCAATGTATTTTGCAGGATCTTCATTCCATTCAACAATATCCATATTTTCGCCTTTTAATTCATTAACAATAGTTTGTACACGTTGTCCTTTAGGACCAACACAAGTACCAACAGCATCGATATCTGGATTATTCGAACGAACAGCTACCTTAGCACGGTCACCTGCTTCACGAGCAATTGATACAATTTCAACTGTTCCGTCATATATTTCAGGAACTTCTTGTTCAAATAATCGTTTTAGCAAGTCAGGATGTGAACGACTAACAAAAACTTGAGGGCCTTTAGCAGCATTCTCAACTTTTGTGATATAAACTTTAATTCGATCATGTGGATTAAAACTTTCACCAGGAATTTGATCAATCTTAGCTAAAACAGCTTCCACTTTACCTAAATTAACATAAATATAACGATTATCATGACGTTCTACTTCACCGCTAACGATTTCATTTTCATATTGAATATATTGATCATAAACAATACTACGTTCAGCTTCACGAACACGTTGCATGATAACTTGTTTAGCAGTTTGTGCAGCAATTCGTCCAAAATCCTTAGGTGTAACTTCAAATCGAATTGAATCGCCAACTTCATATGCTTTATTAATCTCTAAAGCATCTTGCAAACTAACTTCAAGACGTGAATCAAAGACTTCTTCGACTACTTCTTTAACCGCATAAACTGTAATATTACCTTTTTTTGAATCAAACTCTACTTCAACATTTTGTGCTTGATTGTAATGACGCTTGTATGCAGAAACTAATGCTGCTTCAATGGCATCAATAATAACTTCTTTTTTAATACCTTTTTCTTCTTCTAACACTGTAAGTGCACTTAATAGTTCTTTACTCATCTTTAATTTACTCCTTTATAAAAAGCTACTTAAAATTTGATAGCTAAGCGCGCCTTAGCTATTTTTTGACGAGGAATAACGATCGTTCTCTTACGCGTTTTGTCCATATAAACAACTGTTAATTCATCAGCTGTTAATTCCGTTAAGGTACCTTGAAAAATTTTAGCGTTATTAATAGGTTCATATAGTGAAATATTAACGTATTCATTCAAAGCTCTTTCATAATCTTTTTCCTTTTTCAAAGGTCTTTCAGCACCAGGTGATGAAACCTCTAAAAAATAAGCTTGTGGAATTGGATCAGGATTAATCTCATCTAATTTTTCACTTAAAATATCACTAACAGCAACACACTCTTCAATTTTAATGCCTTCAGGTTTATCAATGTAAACTCTTAAAAACCAACTTGGGCCTTCTTTAACAAATTCAATGTCCACCAATTCAATATTCTGTTCATCAACAATTGGTTGAACTAGCTCTGTGACAGTCTCTATAACAGTACTCACACGTTACCCTCCTTACATTTTCCCAATAAAAAGAGTGAGCATCGCTGCTCACTCAAACAAGATATCAAAATACTTTCTTTAATATAGCATAATTTTCTGAAAACATCAACAAACTGCTATGTTCTCACTTTTTAGAAAAAGACATCATCAAAAATAGATAGTTGATTTTCATCTGGTAATGCTTTTAAAACATTATTTTCAGTCATATACTCAATTAATGACTTAGAAACTTTACCACGTTTAGCTAAATCTTCTTTAGATAAAAATGGGCGTTCCTCACGAGCAGCAATAATTTGCTTAGCAACGTTATTACCAAGACCTGGTACAGCTCTAAATGGTGCAATTAACTTATCACCATCAATTATCCAATTTGAATCATCTGATTTATCCAAATCAATCATCCCAAATTGGAAGCCACGTTCAAGCATTTCATTGCTTAATTCAAGGACCGTCAACAAATTTTTCTCTTTTGTTGATGCATCCATCCCTTTATCATTAATATCTTTCATTGCTTTTTTCACTGCTTCTTTACCATGCGACATTGCGACTAAATCAAAATCATCTGCTCTAACACTGAAATAAGCACAGTAATATAACATTGGAAAATAAACTTTATAGTATGCAATTCGTAAGGCCATCAAAATATACGCAGCAGCATGTGCCTTAGGGAACATATACTTGATTTTTAAACATGCTCCGATATACCAATCTGGAATTTTTGCTGCTTTCATCTCAGTTTGATAATCATCTGAGATACCTTTTCCTTTTCGAACACCTTCCATAATATTAAAAGCGCTACCAGCTTCCATACCCATATGAATAAGCCCCATCATGATATCATCACGACAGCCAATAACTTCCGGCATCGTGATTGTTCCATTAGAAATAAGTTCTTCAGCGTTTCCCAACCACACATCTGTACCATGTGATAGACCAGAAATTTTTAATAGTTCAGCAAATGTTTTAGGTTTTGTTTCTTCTAGCATCCCTCGAACAAATCTCGTTCCGAATTCCGGAATACCTAATGTACCTGTTTTTGAGAAAATTTCGTCGCTAGTAACACCAAGTACTTCAGGCCCTTGGAATATTTGCATAACGCCCTTATCATCCGTAGGGATTGTTTTTGGGTCAACTCCTGATAAATCTTGTAACATTCTAATCATGGTTGGATCATCATGACCCAAAATATCTAATTTCAAGATATTATCGTGGATAGAATGGAAATCAAAATGGGTTGTTTTCCATTCGGAAGTTGAGTCATCTGCTGGATACTGGATAGGTGAAAAATCATAAACATCCATATAGTTAGGGACAACTAAGATACCACCAGGATGTTGACCGGTCGTCCGTTTAACGCCAGTTGACCCCTTAGCAAGTCGATCTATCTCCGCATTTCTAAACGTTGCTCCAGTATCACGTTCATAACCCTTAACATAACCATAAGCCGTTTTATCTGCAACAGTACCAATTGTTCCTGCACGGAAAACATAATCTTCCCCAAATAAAACTTTCGTATAATTATGCGCAATTGCTTGATAATCACCCGAAAAATTCAAATCAATATCAGGAACTTTATCACCATAAAATCCAAGAAAAGTTTCAAATGGAATATCATGTCCATCTTTATCTAATGGTGTACCACATTTGGGACAGTCTTGGTCTGGTAAATCAAATCCAGACCCATATTCACCTTTTTCATAAAAATGTGTATATTTACATTTAGGGCATCGATAATGAGGTGGTAATGGATTAATTTCTGTTATTCCAGTCATTGTTGCAACAAGACTTGACCCAACAGATCCACGGGACCCTACTAAATAACCATCTTTGTTAGATTTATGAACTAATTTTTGTGAAATTAAATAAATAACTGAAAATTCATTATCAATGATACTTGTCAATTCTTTATCAAGACGTTTAACCACAGTTTCAGGTAACTCTTCTCCATAAAGTTCATGAGCGCGATTATAGGTTAATTGTTTAATTTCTTCTTCAGAGCCATCAATTTTCGGTGCATATAATCGATCTTTAACTGGAGAAATGTCATCATCAATCATATTAGCGATTAAATTCGTATTTGTAACAACGATTTCTTTAGCAACATCCGCACCTAAAAATTGGAATCCTTCCAACATTTCATTCGTTGTTCTAAAATGTGCATCAGGTAAAATAGAACGATTTAACGGATTAGCACCACCCATTGAATTAACAAGAATTTTACGATAAATACTATCTTCAGGGTTCATATAATGAACATCTCCAGTCGCAACAACCGGCTTATCCATTTCGTGTCCTAAATCAACCATATTTTGTAAAATTTCCTCTAAATTTTGATTATCCTTAATTAATTCTTGATGGATTAGAGGTTCATATAATGCTTTAGGCTGAATTTCTAAGTAATCATAAAACTTAGCCTTTTCTTTAGCCTCTTCCATCCCTTTTTGCATCATTGCTGTAAATACTTCACCTGAGTCACACGCTGAACCAACGATAATACCTTCACGATATTTATTTAACTCACTTCGAGGGATGCGGGGCATCCGATAAAAATAATCTATCATCGAAGTTGAAACTAATTTAAACATATTTTTAAGTCCGGCTTGAGTTGTCGCAAGTAACGTAACATGGAATGGACGTGCTTGTTTGTAAGCATCATGCTCACCCATATGATCATTCAATTGAACATGTGACGTTATTTCAAATCGTTCCTTAGCATCTTTAATAAAGATATTACACAAAAGACCAGTTGTCTCAGCATCATAAATAGCGCGATGATGATGTTCCAAGTTAACATTGAATTTTTTGGAAAGTGTATTTAATCTAAACCCTTTTAATTCGGGATGTAAAAATCTTGCTAACGTTAACGTATCAATGATTGGATTTTGCATAGGTTCCATGCCATGACGTTCATATCCAGTATTCATAAAGCCAATATCAAAACTAGCATTATGGGCAACTAGAATACTACCTTCTGAAAATTCTCTAAATAATTTAAAAACTTCTTCTTCAGATTTTGATCCATGAACCATTTCATCCGTAATTGAGGTTAAATTAGTTGTTGTTTCAGATAAATGATGTCCTGGATCAATAAATTCATCAAATTCTTCAATGACATTTCCCTTTGTCATTTTAACAGCAGCTAATTCAATAACTTTATCAAATCGAGCAGATAAACCCGTTGTTTCCGTATCAAAAGTAACATAAGTGGCTTCTTCTAGATTTACATCCTTATCATTAAAAGCAATTGGAATACCATCATCAACAACGTTAGCCTCAACACCGTACAAAATTTTAATATTATTTTTCTTTCCAGCAGAATGAGCCTCAGGAAAACTTTGTAAGGTAGAATGATCCGTAATCGCAATTGCTTTTTGTCCCCATTTACTGGCTTGCTGTACATAATCCGTAATTGAATTTGTGGCATCCATTTGACTCATATTTGAGTGTAAATGTAATTCAACACGTCGTTCATCATCTGGAGCTGTTTCTTGACGGCTTGGGTGGTCGACTTGATTAATATCGTAAGCATTCACCACTAGATCTCGCATAAAATTATCTTCTTGTACTGCACCACGAACTCTGACCCATTCTTTTTCTTGAATAGCAGCAAACATCGCTTCGTCTTCTTCATTACGAGAGAATTTTTTTACGGTCATGGATGAACTATAATCCGTCATTTTAATGATCATTAATTGTCTTTCAGACTTAAGCGTCCGGATTTCCTTAGAGAAAATATATCCCTCAATAATAACCGAGCGTTCCTCTTCAATGATTTCAACCATCCGTTTTGCAGGCTCTTTTGTACTAATCTTTTTACCCATTTGAACAGGTCCATTAATTACAGTTTGAGAATCAGTCTTTTTCTTTTCATTTTGTTTCTGAATAGTTTCTGTTGCCTTCTGCATCATTATGGCATCTTGAGATTCTTTTCGCTGTCTAATTTCTTCTATTTTTTCTTGTGATTTTGATTCATCTAATAATGTATTAATATTTATCTGTGGAAATCCGACCATTTGATACGCAGTTTCAATTGGTCCTAATGCTTGACCTGTTAAGAACGTTTTTACAATTTCATTTTCAGCCATTAACATCACTCGTCTATCATCAAGATAAGGGACGTTCCCATGAAAAAGTTCTTGTACTAGCGAAGAATTAGCTTCACTATTTTTAACTGCCCATGTCCAATAATCGCCTAAAAGTTGGTTTGTTAATTCTGGTTGCTCAACTTGAACAGTTATTTTTGTTTTTGCAATATCTTTAAATGTAATTGCAATTTTATTTTCTAAGTCACTAAATAATGAAAATGGCAAAATTTTAGGGGCAACTAGCTTGAATTCCCATAGTTTTGACTTTTCATGAACAGTTACGGTTGAAATTTCAATTAAATCCAATATTTCACTATCTTGTTGGTCACTTGATTGAAAATTAATTTGTTCTAATAGTTTATTGAATAATTCTTTATTATTAAGCGACAAATGATTGACTCCTTTTCTAAAAATGAAAAAGAGACTGAGTCAAAATTTTCTTTTGAACTCAATCTTCTTTAACTAGTTTTGATTTTCTTCTTTTAATAAAATTGAGATAGAGCTCTCTAATTCGTCTTTCGTTACTTCAATCGTTTCACCATTTCTACGTAACTTCACTTCAACGATACCATCAGCAGCTTTCTTACCAACTGTAATTCGAACAGGTAATCCAATTAAATCTGAATCAGCAAATTTAACACCTGCACGTTCTTTACGATCATCAAGCAATACTTTGTAACCATTTTCAGTCATTTTTTTGTCAATTTCATTAGCTAGAGCCATTTGTTCATCATTTTTAGCATTAATTGGAATTACATGAACATCGTATGGTGCAATACTTCTAGGCCATACTAAACCATTTTCATCAGCTTGTTGCTCTGCAATGGCTGCAAGTAAACGACTAACGCCGATTCCATAACAACCTAATATCACAGGTTTTTCGCGGCCATTATCATCTAAGATATTAGCGCCCAATGCCTCAGAATATCGTGTTCCAATTTTGAAGATATGACCAATTTCAATCCCCTTAGTAAATTTCAATTCGCCTTCCCCTTCAGGTGAAGTTTCACCTTCTTGAGCCAAACGTAAATCTACAAATTTATCTACTCGGTAATCACGATCAATATTTGCGTTAAATAAATGAGAACCAGTCGTATTTGCACCAACGACCGCATTTATCATTCCCTTAATTCCTTCGTCGGCAACAATTGTTACGTCTTCTGTAACACCAACAGGTCCAAGTGAACCAAACTCTGCACCCAACACTTCAGTAACATCTGAATCAGTTGCCATACGTAAAAAATCAGCGCCTAATGTGTTTTTTAATTTAATTTCATTCAAAATATCATTTCCGCGCATTAAAACCATCACTGGTTTTTCATCAGCCATAAATAATAATGATTTTATTAAATTTTCACTTGCTGTATCAATAAATTTAGCCAACTCATCAATTGTTTTAATATTTGGTGTTTCAATTTTTTCAATATCTTTAATCGCTTCATGTGAATTCTTATATGTTTTCAAACTTTTTGCCATTTCTAAATTAGCTGCATAATCGCTCTTATCAGAATAAACGATTGTATCTTCACCAATATCAGAAATTGCCATAAATTCTTTTGAATCATTACCGCCCATTGCACCTGCATCACCAATAATACTTCTAAAATTAAGACCACAGCGTTCAAAAATATTTTGATATGCACGATTCATTTTTTGATAAGTATCATTTAAACTTTCTTCATCCGCATGGAATGAATAAGCATCTTTCATTAAAAATTCACGGCCTCTTAATATACCAAAACGAGGTCTATTTTCATCACGATATTTTTGTTGTATTTGGAACATTGTCAGTGGTAATTTTTTATATGATTTGATTTCATCACGAATTAAAGAAGTAAATGTTTCTTCATGAGTTGGTCCTAAAATAAATTTTCTATCATGTCGATCTTTTAATTTAAAAAGTGTATCACCATAGGTTTCATAACGACCTGTTTCTTCCCATAATTCAGCAGGAATAACGGCAGGTACAAGCATTTCAACCGCTCCAATTGCTTCCATTTCTTCGCGAATAATTGTTTCAATTTTTCTAATAACGGAGAAAGCTAATGGTAAATAACTGTACATTCCGGCTGAAACTTGTCGAATATATCCAGCTCGTAACATCATTTGATGACTGATAACCTCAGCATCGCTTGGAACTTCCTTCATTGTTGGTATTAATAATTGTGATTGTTTCATACTATTTTATTCTCCTTTTTCATTTAAAAGAAATAACGCTGAATATCATTCCATGTGACTAATATCATCAATATCATTAAAAATGCAAATCCAACTAATGTAATAACACCTTCTTTTTCAGGTGAAATTGGTTTGCCACGAATTCCTTCGATAATATTTAGTACTAATTTTCCACCATCTAAAGCTGGAATTGGTAATAAATTCACAATTCCTAAGTTAATTGATAAGAATGCAAGCAATGACACAACACTCGCCAACCCATAACTTGCTGCATTTGAAGTCACTGCATAAATTGCAACCGGACCACCAAAATCATTTAAGCTGACACCTTTAGTAAACATCCCTACTAATACAGCCACAATACTAGCCACGACACTCCATGATTGCGTAAACCCATAAGTAATTTTATTGATAAATGAGTGATCCATTTTAACTGTAATACCAATTTTACCGATCTTTGTTGAGTCTGTTTTACTTGATTCAGGTGTAATAACGATTGATTCTGTTTTACCGTTCCTTATTACTTTTAAGTCAGTTTTTTTATCAGGACGACTGCTAATCGCTGTCGTTAATTCAGTCCAGTTTGTTGTCTTTTTATCAGATACAGCTACAATTTTATCATTTGCTTTTAACCCCGCCCTTTGAGCCGCAGAATTCTCTTGAATTGTACCAATTTGATTCAAATTGGTTGCAACGCCACCTTGCATAAAAGCAAGTAGTATAAATGCAACAATAGCTAATAAAAAGTTATTCATCGGTCCAGCAAAATTCGTTAAAATTCGATTCCAAAGCGTAGCTGATTGAAATTGAACATCTTCAGGAGCGATTTGAATTTCTGTGCCATCTTTTTCAATTATTAACGCATCATGATCAACATTATATTTTTTTACTATCTCTTCATTACCATTTTCATATCCTGTAATCCAGAGTTCTTTTTGCAAATCACTATCTAGGTATTCGATTGGGATACCATTATACAGCGTTGTTTTTTTACTCGTATTAATCTTTGTAACCTTATTATTACTATCCAGTATTAAACTCATAGGCATACCAGGTTTTAAATCTTCATCTTCATCATCAGCGATTCCCGCCATTCTAACATATCCACCAAGAGGTAATATTCTTAAAGTGTACGTTGTACTACCTCTATGGAATGAAAGTATTTTTGGCCCCATACCAATTGAAAATTCACGAACTAAAATTCCAGCACGTTTTGCAAAATAGTAATGACCAAATTCATGAATCACAACTAAAATTCCAAAAACGATAATAAATGTAATAATCGTTTTAATCATGTGAATCCTCCCCCTTTAATTTATTACATTAACCCAAATAAATGCATAATTGGCCATACAAATATTAAACTATCAAATCGATCTAAAATACCACCATGTCCAGGTAGAATACGTCCAGAATCTTTTACACCATAGAAACGTTTAAACGCGGACTCAACTAAATCACCGCATTGTCCAAATACCGAAAGGATTAACGTAATCAAAATCATTATAGGAAAAGAATGATTTTGTGGGAAGAAGTAAATAAAGATACTTCCTAACAGTGTAGCCATTAATGTTCCACCAATTGAACCTTCCCATGTTTTATTTGGACTAATATGTGGTGCTAATTTATTTTTACCAAACTTACGTCCAAACATGTAAGCACCTGTATCTGTTGTCCAGATAACAATTAAAATATATGCTAATGTCATTAATCCGTTAAAATCGTTGCCTCTTGCCGCAATAAAATAATGAAATCCCATCCCGACATATAAAGAACTTAAGACAAAAACACCAGCATCATCAAATGAAAAACGATTTTTTGAAGTAACCATATACATTAATAGAAGTGCAACAAGAAAATAAAATACATTTACAGAAGAAATGTGAGCTGGTAAAAATTTAAACCACTTATCTGGTGCAATCACAGTTATTGTCATTAAGATACCAAAAGTAGCCTCTGGTGATATCAATAATTTTTTCTTCATTACAAATACTTCCGAAATACCAATGCATCCTAAAATTAAAGCAAATATCTGCAATGGTAGTCCACCAATAATAACCAATGGTATGAAAATACAGAGAGCCACAATTGCCGTAATTACGCGCTGTCTCATAAAAATTCTCCTATTCTTTTATACCACCGAAACGGCGGTCTCTTTTTTGATAATTTAGTATTGCATCTTTTAATGCATCTTCAGAAAAATCAGGCCATAATGTATCAGTAAACACTAATTCACTATAAGCAATTTGCCATAATAAGAAATTAGATATTCTTTCTTCACCACTAGTTCTGATTAGTAATTCCGGATCATTATAAGGTGCTAAATTACTAGTCATTAAATACTGGTCAATTGTTTTATCTGTTATCTCTTCAACGCTTAGTTTACCATTAGAGGTATCAGTTGCAATATTTTTGATAGCCGTCACAATCTCTGCTCGCCCACCATAATTTAATGCAAAATTAAGAACCATCCCTGTATTATCTTTAGTATCTTCCACTGCATTTTGAACAGCTAATTTTGTTTCATTTGGAAGCTGATCAATGTAGCCCATAACATTAACTTTTACATTCTTTTCAATTAATTCTGGTACAAACTTATCAAAAAAAGTACCCGGTAAACTCATCAGGTAATTAACTTCTGTTTCGGGCCGTTTCCAATTTTCAGTAGAAAATGCGTAAAGTGTTAAAACTTTAATCCCTAAATCACTTGCAGCCATAGTTACTGTTTTTACAGTATCCATACCGGTTTTATGTCCCGCAATTCTAGGTAAATGCCTTTTTTTTGCCCAACGTCCATTACCATCCATTATAACAGCAACATGTTTAGGAATTCTTTCCATATCCAATTGGATTAATTCATTTGTTTTATTTTTTTTAAAATTAAAAGCCATATTGTACCTCCAAGAATAGTTACATGTTCTATTGTAGCAAAAAAACAGGCACAAAACGACGCCTGTCTTAAAATAAAGCTATTTATTTAAACTGCTAAAATTTCTTTTTCTTTATCTGCTTGAATATTATCAATATTTTTAATTGATGCATTCGTCACATCTTGAGCTTGTTTTTCTAAATCTCGTAAATCATCTTCGGTTAAATCACCATTTTTTTCTGATTTTTTCAAGGCATCAACTGCATCACGTCTGATATTACGAATAATAACTTTAGCATTTTCTGCTTCAGCTTTAACGTCTTTAGCTAATTCCTTACGACGTTCTTCTGTTAATTGAGGAATAACTAATCGAATTGCTGATCCATCATTCGAAGGGCTAATTCCTAAATCAGCAACTAATAAACCATGTTCAATATCCTTCAAAGCACTTTTATCAAATGGCGTAATTAAAAGTACGCGAGCTTCTGGTACTGAAATTTGTGCAACTTGATTAAGTGGCGTTGGTGCACCATAATAATCTACTGTCACATTATTCAATAAACTAGCATTAGCTCGACCAGCCCGAATATTACCAAGATTTTTTTGAAGTGAAACCTCTGCTTTTGACATTTTATCTTGAGCATCAACTAATATAGGTTCTGTTATTTTCATTTATTTTCCCCTAACGGTTGTTCCGATGGTTTCACCGAGAACAACTTTTTTTATATTTCCTGGTTCGTTCAAATTAAATACGACTAACGGAATATCATTATCCATCGATAATGTACTTGCAGTTGTATCCATAACTTGTAAGTTTTTATTAATTATATCTAAATGTGTTAATTCTTCATATTTTGTTGCTGAGTCATCCTTTTGAGGATCAGCAGAATAGACACCATCTACGCCATTTTTTGCCATCAATATAACATCAGCATTAATTTCTGCAGCTCTTAACGCTGAAGTTGTATCTGTTGAGAAATATGGTGAACCCGTACCCGCAGCAAAAATAACAACGCGACCTTTTTCAAGATGACGAACAGCTTTACGGCGAATATAGGGTTCTGCAATTTGGCGCATTTCAATAGCTGTTTGAACTCGAGTTGGGACACCTACAGACTCAAGATTATCTTGCAATGCTAGTGCATTCATAACTGTTCCTAGCATCCCTATATAATCTGCCTGCGCACGTTCCATACCCATTGCGGCTCCAGCTTCACCACGCCACATATTACCACCACCAACAACGATAGCGACTTCAACACCCATTTCTTGAATTTCTTTTAATTCTTCAGCAACTTTTCTAATTACAGGTGGATTAATACCAAATCCTTGTTCTCCGGCTAATGCTTCACCGCTTAACTTCAACATAACGCGTCGATACTTAACATCTGACATCCAATGTTCCTCCTACAATCTATTTACAATTATTTTACCATATTTTAGGTATAATTAATAATTCAATTTATATCAAAATAAATTTATTAAAAAAAGTTTGTGCTTAAAGCACAAACTTTTGGATTGTAGAAAATTATTTAATTTGGCCCATAACTTCGTCTACAAAATTATTTTCTTTCTTTTCAAGACCTTCTCCAACTTCATAACGGATAAATAATTTAACTTTTCCACCCTTAGAAGCAACATACTTAGCAACTGTCATGTCAGGATCTTTAACAAAATCTTGATCATCTAAGCTAATATCAGCTAGATATTTATTTAAACGACCCTCAACCATTTTTTCAATGATATTTGCTGGTTTGCCTTCATTAGCAGCTTCTTTAGAAAGTACTTCTTTTTCATGTGCCAATTCATCAGCAGGTACTTGTTCACGAGATACATACTTAGGATTAATTGCAGCAACATGCATAGCAACATCTTTAGCAGTTGATTCATCAGCATCTGTAACGACAACAAGTGTTGAAATTGAGCCACCCATATGTGAGTATGATCCAAAACTTTCATTATCAGTTTTTTCTACTAATTCAAAACGACGTAATGAAATTTTTTCACCAATTACTTGTGTTGCTTCAATTAAATCATCATTAATTGTGCCACGGTCTGTTTTAATTGTAAGTGCTTCTTCAACATCTTTAGGATGTGCTTCAGCAATTTTAGTAGCAATCAATTTAACAAGTGTTTTGAATTGTTCGTTTTGAGCAACGAAATCAGTTTCTGCGTTAACTTCAACAATAGCTGCAAAGTTACCAGAGAATTGAACATCAGATAGACCTTCAGCAGCAACACGGTCACTTTTTTTAGCAGCCTTTGCCATACCTTTTTCGCGGAGGAAATCGATTGCTTTTTGCATATCACCGTCAACTTCAACGAGTGCTTTTTTTGCGTCCATCATACCGACACCAGTTGTATCACGTAATTCTTTAACTTGAGAAGCAGAAATTTTTGCCATTTGAATGGCCTCCTTGTTTAAATAATTTAATTGATTTTATATCTAAAAAAACTGCCTCAAAAGAAAGGGCCATTACAGTACCTAATTTTGAGACAGCCTAATTTATTTACTATTCAGCAGTTTTTTTATCATTTCCGCCTTCAACAGCTTCAACGATATCTTCGATTGAATCTACTTTTTCGTCAGCCTTTTTGAAAGAAGCTTCATTCACTTCTTCTTTACCTTGATTAGTTTCAATAATAGCATCAGCCATTTTTGCAGTAATCAAACGTACAGCACGAATTGCATCATCATTTGAAGGGATTTTTACATCAATTTCATCTGGATCACTATTTGTATCAACCATAGCGATGATAGGAATATTCAATTTTTGAGCTTCCTTAACAGCGATACGTTCTTTACGAGGATCAACAATGAATAATACATCAGGGATGCGAGGCATATCTTCAATACCACCCAAGAATTTTTCAAGACGATCTCTACGTTTAATTAATAAAGAAACTTCTTTTTTAGGAAGAAGATCAAATGTGCCATCTTCTGACATTTTTTTGATTTCTTTAAGACGTTTGATACGTTTTTGAATTGTGTTCCAGTTAGTTAAAGTTCCACCTAACCAACGATGGTTAACAAAGTATTGTCCAGCACGAGTTGCTTCTTCTTCAATAGCATCTTGTGCTTGTTTCTTTGTACCAACAAAAAGAACAACACCATCATCTTCAGCAGCTTTTTTCATTGATGCATAAGCAGCATCAACTAATTTAACTGTTTTTTGTAAATCAATGATATAAATACCATTTCTTTCAGTAAAGATGTATGGTTTCATCTTTGGGTTCCAGCGACGTGTTTGATGTCCAAAATGAACACCGGCTTCGAGCAATTGTTTCATACTAATAACAGCCATAATGTAGTGCCTCCGAGTAAAAGTTTTATTTTCCTCCCAAGTGTTCAACTGTGCTAAGACTCTCCCGAGCACCCTCAGTCACATCCCACAAGGTGTGAATTGATGTTTTAACATCGTCTTTAAGTATACAAAATCTAAAATTAGAACACAAGTCTTATTTTTAATTATTTAACTTCTGTTTCCACAACGCCTGTTGTTAAAAATTGATAAGCACTATTCAAAGCAATTTCAACCATATTTTTAACTGCAGTTTCAGTATAGAATGCAATATGAGGTGTTAAAATAACATTTACCATATCTAAAAGTTCATTAAATAATGGATCTTCAATAGATGAGTCCGTTAAATCATGATTAAATATTGGATTTTCGAATTCATACGTATCTAAAGCTGCTCCACCAACTTGTCCTGATTTTAATGCGTCAATTAAATCTTCAGTATTAATTAACGTTCCACGGGCTGTATTTACAATCAGAACTCCGTGTTTCATTTTTTCAAATGAATCTCGATTAAGCATGTGTTCATTCTCTTTTGTAGCTGGCGTATGTAATGTAATAACGTCTGCTTGTTCGAACAACTCATCTAATGTATCAACATAAATACCACTCTTTTTTAATTCAGCATTTGGATAGACATCGTATGCAATAACTTTTGCACCGAATCCTTTGTAAATGTCCATTGCAACCCGGCCAATACGTCCAGTTCCAATAACACCCACGGTTAAGCTTCTCAACTCGCGTGAAATATTTGGAGCCCAACGATAGTCTTGATTTTTAATTTTTAAATTAAATTCTGGTGTTCTTCTTAAGAGTTGCATCAATTGTGTCACAGAAAATTCAGCAATCGCGTTAGGTGAATACGCTGGGACATTTGTCACCGTCACACCGTATTTTTTAGCTGCAACTAAATCAATATTATCAACCCCGACATTTCTAACAGAAAGAATCTTAATATTCATCTCTTTCATTTTAGAAAATAATGTTTCGTTATAAGGGATTGTTTGCAATGCAATAATACCATCAAATCCATCCGCTTGCTGTATCGTTTCATTCGTTAATAAATCTTGAGTAATTTCAACATCAACTTGATTGTCATCAGACCATTGATTACCAAATCCAACTTCATCTTTTCTCATACCGAACGCAATTAGTTTCATAATACAAAATCCTCCATTTTCTGACTAATTTTATTTAAATTTAACTTCTTTATCAGAATGTCCTGTTTCTATTAAGTCTTTACTTGCATTCAAAGCATCTATAACCATATTCCTGACAGCAGGCTCTGTATAGAACGCTGTGTGTGGGGTAATTAACACATTCTCACGTTGCAATAAGTTTTTAAAAGTACCATTTACTTGTGATTCTGTTAATTCTTTATTGAAATAATCAGTCTCATTTTCAAGTGTATCTAATGCGGCACCGGCTACTTTCCCTGAATCTAGCGCTCTTATCAGTGCATCGGTGTCAATCAATGTTCCTCTGGCCATATTCAAAATATGCACACCATTTTGCATTTTACTAAATGCTTCGTCATCTAATAAATGATAATTATCTTCAGTAGCAGGGCTATGAATTGTGATAACTGTTGATTTTGCATATAGCTCATCTAATGTATCAACATAGATTCCTTCTTCTTTCAAAGCAGGATTTTGATAAATATCATATCCAATAATTTTTGCACCAAATGCTTTAAAAATTTTAATGGCTGTTTGCCCAATTCTTCCTGTACCAATCACACCAACTGTTTGTGTGCGGATTTCTTTAGAGATATCGGGTTCCCAAGTGAAATCGTTATTCTTCATTTTACGATTAAATTGTGGTGTTTTTCTAAATAACTCCAACAATTTAGCTACAGATAGCTCCGCAACAGCACTTGGAGAATAAGATGGCACATTCGTCACAATCAATCCATACTTATTAACTGCATCCCCATCAACGTTATCCACACCAGTATTACGAATCGATAAATAATTAATATTTAAATCATGAATTTTTTTAATTAATTCAGGTGTATAGTCCTTTTGTTGGTAGGCAACGATAGCGTCATAATTTTCTGCTAATTGAACTGTTTTTTCGTCTAATAATTCATTAACAGTTTTTATTTTAATTTGATTATCTTTTTCCCATTCTTGGACATACAATAATTCATCTTCTCGGATACCATACGCAATGATTTTCATAATGTTATACCTCTTTATTTTAAAATTTATACTTTCATTATATCATTTGAAATCTTTTTATACATTATTTCAGATTTCAACTGATTGCTTTTTTAAATAAGCAATTTTTTTATCTCTTGATTGGTGTTTGAAAGCATATTCTTTCTTTAATGCTTCAGATTTCGTTTCAAATGATTCCTGCAAAATCATTTTCAAAGGCCGTCTACTAGCTAATTTTGTGTACTTTGCACCTTTCCCTGCATTATGCGTTGCAAGTCTTTTTTCGGGATCCGTTGTAAATCCGCCGTATAGTGTATTATCAGCGCACAGTAATACATAGAAATAATATTTTTTTTCATCTTCCATAAACAATCTCCTGAACCATTTGTGTGTACTCATCATCGTTACCATAAACAACAATAGGAGGCATAATCCTAATTCCTGCTGCATTGCCATCCTTAATTGCTTCAATTAGGACCATGTTAGCCTCTTTTCCCTCTTTTGGATGAACAAATTGGATTTTTTTAGGCGCCAACCGATGATTAACCATTTTACTTAGAATTTCAGGCAATCGATCAGGACGGTGTACGAAAAAAGTTTTCCCCTTCATTTTCAATAAACCGCTAGTAATTTCTAGAATACTATCTAAATTAGTTGTAATTTCATGTCGTGCAATTGCTAAATACTTGTTAGGATTCTGAGAAGATTGTGGCGTATTTGGAAAATAAGGTGGATTACACAATACGGTATCAATTGAGTCTTTTTCTAGATAATCAAACGTGTTGATTAAATCTGTTTGCTTAACTTGTACTTGATTTTCCAAGTGATTCAATTCAATACTTCTATTTGCCATATCAGCTAATTTTTCTTGAAGTTCAATCTGATAAATTTGACCCTTTGTTTTTTGACTAACAAATAACCCGACTGCACCATTGCCCGCACATAAATCAACTATTTTAGTTGATTCTTTTCTTGAAACATCTGCAAAATGGGCTAATAAAACAGCATCCAGTGAAAAAGAAAAAACATCTGAACTCTGAATGATTTTAATTTGATTTGAGTATAATTGGTCAATACGTTCATTGTTATTAAGTGAAACCATTTTTCATTACCCATTTTCTATAATTTTTTTTAAACTTGCAACTTTTAATTTAATTAGTCATACTTACCATACAAAGTTTAAAATTTGAAAGGATTGTTGCCACATGTTTTATTCATTTGCACGAGGTATTGTACGAGTACTTTTATTCTTAATCAATGGGAATGCCCACTATATTAATAAAGAAAAACTACCTGAAGGATCGTATATTTTAGTAGGTCCACACCGAACTTGGTTTGACCCCCTTTACTTTGCCTTAGCTGGTAGTCCTAAAAAGTTTTCATTTATGGCAAAAAAAGAACTATTTGTAAATCCAATTTTACGCTATATCTTAATTCATGCCAATGCTTTTCCAGTTGATCGAGAAAATCCAGGTCCATCAACAATTAAAACGCCAGTTAAATTTTTAAAAAAAGGCGAATTATCATTAATTATGTTTCCCTCAGGTACCCGACATTCCGAGGAATTAAAAGGTGGTTCACTCTTAATTGCTCGAATGGCACAGGTACCCCTAGTTCCAGCAGTCTATCAAGGTCCATTAACCTTAAAGCAACTTTTCAGTAGAAAAAGAGTAACCGTTTCATTCGGTGATCCAATCTATTTAGACAAAAAAACAAAATTGACTGATGAGGTCCAAACAGAAATGGACACCCAATTAATGGCTGCATTTCAAAAATTAGATACTGAAATTAATCCCAATTTTAAATATGTTGATCCCCATAAAAGTAAAAATAATAATTAAATTCCAAAAAAAATACTGGTAGGAAATCATATTGATTTTCTACCAGTATTTTTATTTAAAATTAAACTTAATCATCTGATATATTTTGTAAACTATACATGTCAGCGTATTTACCATTTAATTTTAGTAATTCTTCATGTGTTCCTCGTTCAACAATTTGACCCTTATCCAACACTAGAATTTGGTTAGCGTCAACAATAGTTGACAGTCTGTGTGCGATAACAAGCGTCGTTCTATTTTGTCTCATTTGTTTTAACCCATCTTGTATAAGTTGTTCCGTCTCCGTATCAATATTAGCTGTAGCTTCATCCAATATTAAAATTTTGGGATTAGTTACAATCGTTCTCGCAAATGAAATCAATTGCTTTTCACCAGCGGAGTATGTTGCCCCTCGTTCAACAACTTTCGTTTGATACTGCCGAGGTAATTTATCAATAAATTGATCAGCATGAACAAATTTAGCAGCTTTTTCAATTTGTTCATCAGTAATATCTTGATTAAACATTCTAATATTTGAAGCAACATTACCATAAAATAAAAATGAATCTTGTAATACAAGCCCCATTTTTTTACGTAACTCTTCTGTCGAATATTTTTTAATATCTAAACCATCAATTAAAATTTGCCCTTCTTCAAAATCATAAAATCTCATCAAAATATTGATGGTTGAACTTTTACCACTACCCGTGTGTCCAACGAAAGCAAGTGTTTCACCAGGTTGTACCGTAAATGATATATTCTTTAAAACAGCATTCTCATCATCATAAGAAAAAGTAACATTTTTGAATTCAATTTTACCTTCAGTAATTGTGGCTCCTGCCACGGGTGTTTGTTGTGGTTCTATTGTTTGGTCATCAAGAACACTAATGATTCGGCTACCTGCAACGATTCCATCTTGGAAAGTTGTCAAATAATCCATTAAGTTTGTCATGGGATTGAAGAAATTTTGTAAATATGTTAGAAATGCATATACCATTCCTGCTTCAACAAAATGATCTAAACTGCTAATTCCAAATAACCCAAGTGTCATTACTACAGCCAATGCATAAAATAAACTAATAATTGGTGAAAGTAACAATGAATTAGTTCGAATCATTTCAAATCTTTTTTTCAAATAAAGTTCATTAGTGTCCTCAAATTCGCCTTCAATCCGTTTTTCTTGGCGAAATTGTTGAATCACATTTATTCCAACGATAGATTCATTTAATTTAGTATTTAATCGACTCAAATATTCTCTCATTTGTCGATAAACCTTTGAACTAAACCGTTGGTAATACCATGTTGTTATTAGTAAAATTGGTATAAAAATCAACGTTACCAATGCAATCTGTGGCTTGGCAATATACATTGCTACAAAAGCAGAGATAAGTGAAAATACACCAACGATTAATGTCATAAATAGCGTCCAAAAATCTGCTAATGTCATCGTATCATTAGTAACCCTAGAAACAACAGCTCCAGCCGGTGTCTTATCAAAGTAACGCATCCCTAACGTGTGAATTTTTTTAAAAAGAATGACACGTATTTTTTCTAATGTTTTTTCTGCACCCATTGAGTACAAATACATTTGAATGAATTGAGTAATTGCTTTTAAAATTACACCGATAAAGTAAAGACCCGCAAATAAAAACATAATATTTAGTGGTGTTGATTTCGATTGAAGATAGTTATCCATATAATACTGTAAAAGAAGAGGTAGTAATATATTAATTCCACTTAATATGGCCGCAAATAAAATTGCGATTAAAAAATCGGCTTTAAAATCTTTTGTATAGGGCAACAATCTTTTAATAACTGTTCTTTGTTCTTTACCGCTCAGTTCTTTTTGCCAGCTAGATTTAGGCTTTTCACTCATTAATTTCATCTCCCTCTAACTTGCTTTCAAGTTGTTGTTTAGTTGTCATTTGATAGTACCAACCTTTTGATGTCATTAACGTATCATGCTGTCCTCGCTCAATAATTGTTCCACCATCAATTACGATAATTTCATCTGCATCTTTTACACTACTCATACGGCTTGCAGAAATAATAGTTGTTTTATTTTGACGTTTCTCTTTTAATCTAGTTAAAATAATAGATTCCGTTCTGGCATCAACTGCCGAAAGAGCATCATCCAAAATTAATAGCTCTGGATTAATTACAAGGGCACGAGCGATAGCTAAACGTTGCTTTTGGCCACCAGAGAGGGATATTCCTTGTTCTCCAACCTCTGTTTCATATTTTAGTGGTAATTCAGTGATATCACTATCCAAATCAGCATTAAATGCAGCCATTTCAACCTTTTCTTTTGTTAAATTCATATTAGCAAAACGTATATTATTTAAAATAGTTGTTGAAAATAAAAAGCTTTCCTGAGGAACGTAACCAATTGACTTCAGATACGTATCTAAGGCATACTCTTTAATATTTGAATTATTAACTGAAATCATTCCGTTGTATGCATCAAATTCACGAAGTATCAATTTCATAATCGTTGATTTGCCAGCACCCGTTTTTCCAACAATGCCAAGAGTTTGACCAGAACCAATTTCAAATTTAACATTATGCAAGCTTTCCCGATCATCATCTGGATAATTAAAATGCTGGACATCAAATTTAAAAGATCCCACCGGTAATTTATCTAACCCCTTTTCATTATCTACAATGCCACTTTTTTGATTTAATAATATTTGAACACGATCATAACTAGCATTTCCACGTTCAATAACATTAAATAATCGACCAATAGCAAACATCGGCCAAACAAGTAACGCAATATAACTTATAAATGAAATCAGTTGTCCAATTGAAATAACGTTGTTAGCCACATAGTATCCACCTAAAATGATAGTGCAAACATATGACAATCCAATAATTAAACTTGTTATTGGATCAAACAATGCATCCAATAAATTAACTTTTCTATTAATCTTGATAGTTTCTTCAACTTTTCCTTCAAAATCTTCAATATCTTCTTGTTCTTGTCCAAGAGTCTTAATCACTTTAATTCCGCTGACACTCTCTTGCGTTTTATTATTCAACGTTGAAAACGCTGCTTGAGATGTAGAGAAAGCAGTGTGTATTTTAGTTCCTAAATATCTAGCCATAACCGCCAATAAAGGTAACGGAATAATTGCTAAGATTGTTAAACGCCAATCTATTAAAAATATCATTGCAATTATAGTTGTCCCACCCGTGATAATTGAATCAGCAAAAGTTAGTATACCTGCACCAGCAACCTGCTGAATAGCTGTTAAATCATTCGTTGCATGTGCCATCAAATCGCCTGTTCTATTTTGCTGAAAAAAAGATTGATCCATTTGCATAAAATGTTTAAATAATCGAGTACGTAAAATTTTTTCAAGGCGAGCAGCGCTACCCCAAATATTGGTTCTCCAGATATATCTAAACAGATATTGCCCTAATGCAACAAAAACTAAGATACTAATCCAAATTGCTAACTTACTCACTGTTAGTTCATTTTCACTCATACTATCAACGATATTTCCAATAATTTTAGGTGGAATAATTTGGAAGATTGCCACTAAAATCAGAAAGAATACTGCGATTCCATACGATTTTTTTTCTTGTTTAAAAAACCATCCAAGTTTTCTAAATATAGTCATTCTAACTCCTCCTTTTTATAAAAAAAAACAAGCAAAGGAAATCCTTGCCTGTTCATAAAATATTAAATTATTTTTTTTGCGAACTATTTTTTGCTTGTGCATTCATAGATGACATCATCTGATGTAATTTCTTTTCAGAAGGTTTTTGGCCCATTTGGACCATCATCATTCTTAACATATCTTCATTGATTGGTGGGTTCTTTTGTAAATATGTTTCCATATACTTACGAGCACCGAAAAATCCTCCGACAAGTCCAACTGCTAACGCAATAACGGCGATTAAAATCGTCATTCCCATTGACATAATTCAAGACCCCTTTCAATTCACTTCAATCACTAATTCTACACAATTTTCACATAAAAGAAAAGGTAAATCTATTCAAATTGGGAACTATTTTCTTAGTTATCTCGTAAACCTTTATCACGTTGAACTTTTTTTACTTTGTCAGGTGTTACTTCTTTACCTGTTTTATCATAAACCTGCATCATTTCAACTCGACTTCTAAAACTTTCTCTAAATAATGCAAGATACGTTTCACGAAGTTCTTTTCTTTCAGCTTCTTCAGCCTTTGTTAAACCTTCATCAGTTTTACTTTTTGCAGCTAATTCATTTATTCTTGGTGCTAAATCTTCTGGGATCATTTATTATCACTCCTTAAAATTTCACTCATAAGCATACCTGATAATATGATAAAAAACAATTATTCAAATTAACCGAACGTTTGTTTGCAACAACTACTTTCATATGCTACTATTAAAATAATAAATAATGATGATGAGGTGTACTAAATGACAAAAGCATCTGACAGCAAACAACTTGCAGTCTTGCGCTTTATTCATGAACGAGTGGACACGAAGGGTTATCCACCAACTGTTAGAGAAATTGGCGAAGCTGTTTCTCTATCATCTACTTCCACTGTTCATGGACACATTGCTCGACTTGAAAAAAAAGGATTACTAACTAAAGATCCCACCAAACCTAGGGCAATTGAACTTACACCACTTGGATTAGATGCGATTGGCGTTAATAGTCATGAAAATTTAATTCCAATGGTCGGGACCGTTACTGCTGGTGTACCCATTTTGGCTGTTGAACAGGTAACTGATTATTTCCCCCTCCCACCTGACTTTAATTCCTCAGATGATTTATTCATGTTAACAATTCGCGGAGAAAGCATGATTAATATTGGGATATTAAATGAAGATCAAGTTATTGTCAGAAAACAGTCAACTGCTGAAAATGGTGAAATTGTTATTGCAATGAATGAATTTGATGAGGCAACCTGTAAAAGATTTTTCAAAGAAGAAAATCATTTTCGTCTCCAACCCGAAAATGATTCAATGGAACCAATTATTTTAGATTCTGTCTCTATTTTAGGCAAAGTCATTGGACTCTATCGTCATTTTTAATGAACAAAGCAGAAAAAGCTACTAAATTAGTCAGACTAATCTAGTAGCTTTTTCTATTGAATAGAATATTGCCTTTGCATATTTTTGCTGCCTATTAAAATATATTTAGATTTATCATTACTGTAATCTAAATAAATATCTGCTCCATCATTTTTTAAATGATTTTGATACATATTCTCGTATAATTCAATAGAAACTTGAACACGTTCTTCTAAATTAATTTTCGGTAATTGACTCTTGAAATTATCTGTTAATGTACCAGAAAAGAATTCTCCAACTGCCCCTGAACCATAGCTATACATCCCTATTCTATCACCGGCCTCTAAATCATTACTATTTTCAAGTAAAGATATAAAGCTTAAATATAGTGAGCCAGTATATAAATTTCCAACCTGATTATTATACTTTTTAGCTGCCTCAAATTCTCGTTCTAATTCAATTTTTTTGCTATCTGTCGCTTCATTAAGGACTTCTCTTAAACCTTTAACACCAAGTTTTGTATATGGCAAATGATATAAAATAGCCTTAAAATCAGCAACAGTTAATCCTGTTTTATTTTTATACTCATTCCATGTTTGATTAAAAAAATCTAAATATACGTTCTGAGAAGTTTTACCGTCTACAAGTGCTTCGCTGTGATTTAATGGGCGCCAAAAATCCATAACATTTTCCGTTACAAATCCACTATCTGCATCTAATAAAAGTATTTTTGGGTTTTTCGTAATAATCATTGCGACAGCGCCGCCACCTTGTGTAGGTTCACCCGCAGTATTTAGACCATATCTAGCAATATCAGCACCAATGACTAAAACCTGACTATTTGGATTAAGCGACACATGTCCTTTTGCCAATTGAATAGCGGCCGTTGCTCCATAGCAAGCTTGCTTAATTTCGATTGATCTCACGTGTTTTAAGCCTAAAAGACCTGAAACGTAGGCTCCTGCCGACTTTGAATTATCAATACCGGATTCTGTTGCAAAAATAACAAAGTCAATTTTGTCTCTATTTTCGTTATCTATTAATAGATCTGCAGCATTTGCACCCATCGTCACCACGTCCTGTGTCGGCGGTATAACAGCCATTTTTGATTGGCCAATTCCAATTAAATATTTATTAGGATCTACATTTCTGACATTAGCTAATTCTGACATATCAACGTACTGATTCGATGTAAAAAAATTAATTCGATCAATTCCAATTTTCATTAATCTTCCAGCTTCCATTTATTATATTGTTTTTATTGTACTTGATGTCTCATTTGATGGCAAGATTTGGTATCACTGGTTTAAAAAGGTATCATTATTCAGTTTCAAATACTAAACCTAAATACTTTTATTACTACCCTAGAAATATCTTTATCAATAAACTATCACACTCGGCGAACAGATAAAATTTGGCAACGATTACAAGACTCATTGGTCGTATTGCACTTAATTGCACTTAATTGCACTTAATTCCCCTTGAATACTAATTATAGAATCACTTTATGTATTCTCTTGTAATTGTCCAGTTAGACGTATAAAATTTAACCATATATTTATACGAAAAAGGGGATTAATATGATTGCACAAACATTTTATTTAATTGTTTTAATTATTTGGGTGTCTATGATTGGGTTAACTATTTGGGATAAAGGTTTGACTAATTTTTTTAAATATATATTCACCCCTACAAAAATACCAAGACAAAATAGATTTAAACACCCTTTTTTGTCGTTTTTAGTTATTCAAGAAAAAGAACAAAAATTTTATTTTTATGCAGTAAGTTTTTTAATAGGTACAATTTTTGGTCTAATGTTTTTCCCCAGGTTCTTAATTTTAAGACTACTAACATTTAGCATTGCTTCATTACTGTTTTGTTATAGTTTTTTTTCATACCTAAAATTATTCCCTAAAAAAACAAAACTCTGGCAAATTGAATCGTATTTATTATTACTTATTACTACATTCATTTTTTATCTAATTAATTATATGAATTTGATTACACCACTAATGGAAACAACAGTTATTTTTACATTTATATTAGGTATTATTATCATTACCTTTAGTTCATTCTATTTATTAAAATTACTTTCATACATTGTTCAAAATAATTTTGCACATACTGTACAGGTTATTGCTGAATTTGCATTAAATATTTTCTATGAAGGTTTGCTTGTTGGAACTTCTTTAATAGGCGTTTTAGGAGGTGAATCAAAAGTTACCGAATTTGTCTCTAAGTTACCCAGTGTCCATGTTGTTGATCACTTAGTAGCTATTTCATATTATGGCTTGAGTGATTTTTTTGGAGACCCCATAAATTCTATTCAAAATGTTCAGTCATATCCAACAATAATTTTATATATTCATCTGCTAAGCTTATTATTTGGCGCAAGCTACACGTGGATATTTCTTGCTAACTTAATAAGCATTGATAATAATTAAATGAGTTTTGCAATTATATTAAAAAGTTGATATACTAAACAAAGTTATTTTGGAGAGTTGGCAGAGTGGTAATGCACCGGACTCGAAATCCGGCGAACGCTGTAATGGCGCGCGCAGGTTCAAATCCTGTACTCTCCTTTTTATATCATATTAAACCAAAATAAAAAAACACAAACGCCAGTTTAAAGGCATTTGTGTTTTTTATTTTGTATAAAAAGAGACTATAAAGCATTAAAACATCATATGACTTTGCACATATTTCGCACATTTTTATATACCTAACATTAAAAAAGCTTTAAGTGACTTTCTGAATTATAAAAAATCAGTATTATACCTGTATCTTGGACCCAAACTGATGTATATATAATTAATATTTCGCAAACAACCGTCTGTTCTTGGTAAAAGGAAGATAATATTCAAAAGCTCGTAGCTTAATTTAAAAATAAAAAGCTCTAGTATTGGACGAAAATCCAATACTAGAGCCTCATTTTATAAAATTATACAACAATAGCTATCATAAAGCTGTAATCATGAATTTAATAGTTCATTAAACTGAATATATCATAGTCTTTTATTTTTTGACGGCCCTTTAAATCATCTAATTCAATAAAAAAGGCAGTCCCTACAACAATACCACCTAATTGTTCAACTAATTCTATCGTCGCTGCAATCGTACCACCAGTTGCTAATAAATCATCTGTTACTAAAACCCTCTGTCCAGGTTGTACCGCATCCTTATGCATATATAGTGCAGATTCTCCGTACTCCAATGCATACTTGGCCTCAACGGTTTCTCGAGGTAACTTACCTTTTTTTCTAGCTGGTGCAAATCCTACACCTAGATCATAGGCCACTGGACATCCAACAATAAACCCTCTAGCTTCAGGGCCAACAATCATCTCAACATTTTTACTCTTGGCATATTCTACAATTTTATTTGTTGCTTCGCGGTATGCTGCTCCGTCTGCCATTAAGGGTGATATATCTCGAAAAACAACACCTTTTTCTGGGTAATCAGGAATTGCAGCAATATACTTTGTTAAATCTAATACCATTAATAAACGCTCCTTTAATCTTCTGTATTCAATTGTTCAAGTATCCACTTTTTAAGATCATTCTCTTTAGAGTAGACTAACTTATCTTCAGCTAATATTCGATTATTTCTTAGCTTATATTCAGAAGTATTTTTAATGTCCATTTTATTTGTTGTACTTTTTCCAGTCATTAATCCATCTTTTATTTTAACAAATTCCAACTCTAAAAACACCTTAATCATGAATATTAATAAATTTTTCTTTATTTTTAAAAAATCAGATAAGACGATTAGTTGATTATTAATATCAACATCTTTATGACTCATCACAAATTTATATAACTTTGCATACTGTTCTCTGGATGGCATACCATCTAAATAGGCACTGTTAGTCTTTAAAAATACTGCAATTATTTTCTGACTATCCGATAAACGTAATATTGTAGACATTTGTTCCAACGAGCTTGGGCAATCTACAAATATAATTGTTCTTTGATTATCAAAATCTGATACACTTTTTAGTTGATCAGCCTGCTTAAATATCTGTTTGTCTGATGAAAATTGTTTTACTTGGTCATAATTTTTTTTATTCCAGAATATAAACAAGCCTTCATTTTGAAATAAACTTTTATTCACGTGGTCAGTTCTTTCATCAATAATTACAAGCCCTTCAAATTTAATGTCCTGTACCATTAACTGTAAATTTGTTTTATTCATCCATACATTTTTTTCAATTTCACCGATTAATTTGATCTCATCTAAAGTATTCTTGAAATCATCAACATACTTTGCATTTGAAAATGAAATTCCACTAATTTTTTCTTTCTCACCAACAACTTCAAATTTTAAGTGAGTTCCTGTTTTACCAATAGCCTTAACATTTTGTATTGATTTATATTTAATTTCAAAAATCGGTTTTTCATTGTCTGTACCAAATGGTTTTAATTTTTCAATATCCTTATAAAAATCCAAAGTCAATTGATCTACATTTAGCTTTGCTACAACCACTTTGGCTGGCTTAACGTTCAATTGAATTCCTTGAGATACTGCTTCATTTTCCAAGTCTAATCTAAATCTTTCTAAGTTTTGAATGGGAAATGTTAATCCCACGGCCATATGATGTCCACCAAAATGAGATGTTAATTCTCTATGTTCATTAATTGCGTTATACAAATGAAATGTATCAATACTTCGACCGGATCCTTTTAAATAGCCCTTCTCTGTATCTTGGTTTAAAATAATTGTCGGTTTACCAGTTACTTCAACAACACGACTAGCAACGATACCTAATACACCTTCGTGCCAATTTTCACCTGTTATTACCAGTGTTTTCTTGTACTGATTATACTCTGCTGTAGCCTGTTTCAATGCTAGTTCTAATATATCTGCTACAATTTTTTGACGGCGTACATTTTCAGATTGAACAAAGTTTGCTATTTCCTGTGCTCGTTCATCGTCTAGACTAGTTAACAGTTCAACACCAATATTTGCATCACCTAATCGCCCAATTGCATTTAAACGCGGCGCAATACCAAAACCAATATCTTTTTCATCTACTGTTTCCTGTTTTACATTCGCAACTTCCATTAATGCAATCAATCCTGGCCGGAACGTTTGTTGTAAAACCTTCAGACCGAAACTTACAAGTGAACGATTTTCATCTGTCAGTGATACCAAATCTGCTACTGTACCGATTACCACTAAATCTAGTAATTCTTCTGAAATATCACCTGTTAATGCACTCGCAACTTTAAATGCCACACCAGCACCTGAAAGTTCTCCAAACGGATATTTTCCTTCAGGATGTCGAGGATGAATTATTGCATAAGCCTTTGGTAAAACATCTGGTAATTCATGATGATCGGTTACGATAACATCTATACCTTGAGATTGAGCAAATTCTATTGCTTCATTCCCTGATACACCATTATCAACAGTAATAATCAAATTAGTACCATTGTCTATTATTCTTTTATAAGCATCTACATTAGGTCCGTAACCATCTATAAATCGGTTAGGTATATAAGTTTCCACATCTGCGCCCATATCACTAAGTGTCTCAAACATGATTGAGGTACTCGTTAACCCATCAGCATCATAATCACCATAAACCGTTATTTTTTGATTTTTAACTATTGCTTGTTGAATTCGTTCAATTCCTTTACTCATATCATGCATAAGCATTGGATCGTGAATGTTTTCTGCTCCTACATTTAAAAAATCAGTAATAGCTTTTTCAGATGTAAGTCCGCGGCTCCATAGTAAAGATATCAATGAATGATCTAATTGAATATTTTCAAATATTTCATTAGGTATTTTGTCATTACTTAAATCTAAAAACTTCCAACTATACTTTGATTCAATCATGTTAAACCTCTACTTTACTAACGATTTATATTTTCTGATTTTAACGTTTTAATTTCATTTTGTAGTAATTGAACTTCTTTTCTATTCTGAGTTTTTATTTTATCAATTGAATTTTTCAATGATTCATCAAAATTATTTTTATAGTCATCCAATTGTTGATTTAATTCTTTATTTTCTTTTTTTAATTTTAAAGTTGCACTTGTTGTTAACAGACCTATCAGTAGTGCTCCTGCTAAAATTGAAAATAATAAAATAAGAATCATTGGCATTTTAATTTCTGCAAACCAAAAATTAATTGAAACTTCCTTTACATTTAAAATTGAAAAAATTGCTATTACGATAATAAGTAATAACGCTATGATTGTTCGCCATTGTTTTTTCATATTTTCCCCCACTATTTTTTGTTAAATACTGTACCCGCAAGTAAATCTCCCATTTTAGGGAAAATTGTATATCCCAAATATGCCATTTCCATATAATATGGTAAATTAATTTCGCGTTTATTTGTACTTATGTTTCTTGATATAATCTTTGCAACATGCGCAGGATTTAGCATCATTGATCCAATATTTTTTAAATAGTTGCCCTCTTTATCAGCTATTTTGAAGAAATTAGTATCAATTGGTCCAGGATTAACTGTCATAACTTTAATCCCTAGTGGTTTTAATTCTAATCTCAACGCATTAGAATAACCAAGGACACCATATTTCGTTGCTGAATAAATTGCTGATTTCGGTGTTGCAATTTTCCCAGCAATAGATGCAATATTAATAATAACGCCATATTTTCTATCTGCCATATTTAGCGCAACATTTTGAGTCATGTACATTAGCCCCAAGACGTTTACTCTAAACATTTTTTCAGCAACATCCATATCAAAAGATAACACATTCTCCATCAAACCAAACCCTGCATTATTTATAAGTACTTCAATCGGTCCAATTGAAGATTCAATTTTTTTAACCATTTTTTCAATTTGAATTGGATCAGAAACATCACATTCAATCGCATAAGCCAATCGACCAGATAGACGCTGACAAGCATCTTTAACCTCTGTAAGTTTATCCATTTGTCTAGCGCAAATAACAACAATTGCACCTTTTCTAGCAACCTCATATGCCAGTTCCTTACCTAAACCACTTGAACCACCACTAATTAGAACGATTCTATTACGTAAATCTTTTAACTCTTTATATTGACTAATCATTTACTTTTTCCTTTTGAGAAAACGGCACATTAATTACATCAAAATCTCTAACAACCGTTGTATTTTTAAAGATACTTCTTGCCTCACTCTGTAAAGTAATGGCCATTTTACCAACATATCTTGCGGAAATATGTGTCAATAATAACATTTTCACGTTTGATTTTTTAGCGATTTCTGCAGCCTGAGCACTAGTTGTATGATAATAATTCCTTGCCATTTTTGATTCAGCTTTTTCAAATGTACTCTCATGAACCAGAACATTTGCATTTTCAGCTAATGTATAACTATTTTTTGTTTTTCTTGTATCGCCCAAAATTGTGACAATACGCCCTTTTTTAGTTTCTCCCAAAAAATCATTTCCATTTAATTTTGTGCCGTCTTCTAATTGAACTATTTTACCGGCTTTTAATTCTCCATAAATTGGACCAGACGGAATATTTAATTCTTTAAGTTTATCTATTTGTAATTCGCCTGCATAATCATGTTCCACAATTCGATAACCCACGCTTATAATACGATGATCTAAGTAATCAAAATATACTTTAAAAGTGCTATCTTCAAATATTAATCCAGGTTTATCAAGTTCTACAAATTTAATTGTATATGACAACTTCGTTTCAGAAACTTGTAAACTGGTCTTCACAAAATTTTGAATTCCTTTAGGACCAAAAATAGTTAAAGGTCCATTACCTCCTTGAAATGATCGGCTACTCAAAAGACCTGGCAACCCAAAAATATGATCTCCGTGTAAATGTGTAATGAATATTTTTTCGATTTTCCGAGGTTTTATTGTCGTTTGTAAAATTTGATGTTGTGTTGCTTCACCTACATCAAA
The DNA here is from genome assembly GCF_056782075.1 of Dellaglioa sp. CoH-56-MRSF-12. Next base: position 3,013 of record NZ_JBXAYD010000002.1, on the reverse strand, counting down.
CAACCAAACACTATTACGTTCATCTAGTAGTTTTAGTGCAATACTGGTTACATTTCTATTTTTTGCAGGTGCTCCTGCTCCTGTACCTAAAAATTCTAATTCCATATTATTAACCTATCCTTACTTATTCATTTGATTTCATTGGTAATGTAACTTCAAAAACGACACCCTTCGGTATCTTATTTCTAACTTCAATTTTACCTTTATGCTCTTCAACGATCCATTTCGCAATTGACAAGCCTAACCCATTACCACCTGTTTTACGATTTCTTGATTTTTCTTCTCTATAAAAGCGTTGGAAGATTATTTTTTTATGTGTATCACTAATATTTTCTCCATCATTAATGACTTGTATCACTAGTTGCTTAGCCGACTCAATAACGATAAACGAAATTTCATTACCCGCTACTGTGTATTTCAATGCATTATCAAGTAAAATGACAATTAATTGATGTATACGGTCTTCGTCTAATTGAATGTACTTACTTGCAATATTTATTTGAAAATAAAATTGTTTATTTTGACTAAGCGCAATATCTGCATAAGGATGAATAATATTCTCAAAGTATTCCTTAGCAAGGACTTTCTTAAAGTTAAACACATTAGCATTAGAATCTGAATTAGCTAACAATAATAGATCTTTTGTTAGATTATTTAATCGTCTAATCTCACTTAATGAAGTTGCAATTGACTCGCTTTCATCGATAATATTTGCATTAGGTTTTGTTAACAAATACTCTAATTTATTTTGTACTATCGTCAATGGTGTTCTAAGCTCATGGGCTGCATTATCGATAAATTCTCTTTGCTTATTCCATGCACTAATCGTTGGTTTAATACTAATAGATGATAAAATAACACTTAAGGCAATCGACAACATTCCAAAAATAAGCAGAGATACAAGTAAAATATTCCTAAAACTAATCAATGAGTTTTGATTAATCTCAATATTTTCAATAATTTGAATATATCGTGCTTTATGCCATTTTTTAACAGCTGAGTCTGGAATTTCCATTAAGTATGACCTAAACGTAGGTCCGTTTTTTTGTTTAATTGTTTTAAATTTGTTTAAATCAGATTTTTTAAATGGTATCTTATTAAAAACGGGGTATCTGGTACCCATTGCATCTTTATTAATTATTTCTCCATTTTGTGACCATAAGATTTGATAGACTTTAAAGTCAGGTGCTTGCTTCAAAAGTGGACTATCATCGATTCTATTTATGGAGACATAATTAGAATCTTTTATTCGTCTAATTTGTTTTTTCATTGATATATCTACATTAACTGTTAAGGTGTCATTAAATGAACTATATACAATTAAACCAAGTGTTACAAAAATAATACTGAAGCTTAAAAGATACATAAAAAATAATTTTATACGCGTATCTCTATTTGCCTTATTTTTCATCAGGTTCAACCAGATAACCAACGTTTCTAATTGTTCGAATCATTTTTTCATGACCAATCTTTTTTAATTTTTTTCTCAGATTACTCATATAAACTTCTACAACCGTAATGCTAGTATCGGACGTAAATCCCCAAACACGGTCAAATATTTGTTCTTTCGTTAAAATAGTATTCTTATCTTCCAGTAAGTATGTTAAAAATTCATACTCTTTACCCTGTAAATTGATAGATTGGCTGCCAGAAATAATTGTTCTGTTATCAGATAAAATCATATCTTGATATTTTAATTCACTATCTATTTCAAATTTCATTGTTCTTTTCAGAAGAGCCTTTATTCTCATTTGTAATTCGTTTAAATTGAATGGCTTAGCTAAATAATCATCCGCCCCTAAATTAAATCCGGTAATTTTATCGTCAACACTATCTTTTGCTGATAAGATTAGCACTGCCGTGTCAATTTTCTTTTCTCGAATTTTTTTTAATACATCAAATCCCGATATTGTAGGAAGCATTAAATCTAAAATAATAATATCATATATATTTTGTGAAGCTTTAAAAAAGCCTTCCTCGCCATCGAACGCTTGCTCTAACGTCATAATTTTTGCTGTTGCTTCAACAATATTATCAGAAATAATTGTATCATCTTCAATAATTAATCCTCTTGGCATTTTTTTTCCTCATTCCTTTCATTTTCATTAAAAAAAATGCATAATAATTATATCTTCTACTAAAGGATGGTTAAATATTATGCGAATGATCGATTTAGAATTAGCCACTATTGATTTAAATAAAAATTTTAATTTATATTACACTACTAATAATCTATTTTACCCTATTTCTAAGGTAATTAGTACATCAGAATATTTTATTTTAATTGTTACTCCCTCTGATAAACCCTTGTTACTTCAAGATTTACTTCACGTATCTGAGTTGAAATCACGTCATAATAAGCTGTTTATCCAAACTATTGATAAAAATTTACATTTAATTTTAGGTTATAAAATAGATCATAATAAACTATTTTTAGCTTAAAACTTAAAATAGATCTGTCTTCATTCTACTCTGATGCTATTATATATATCGCATGGAGTATTAATAAAAAATGCTAACTGCTGTTATACAGTTAGCATTAGTGACATTTGTTAATAGATAAAGTTATTCTACATAATTATCCTGTCTTTATAGTATATCTAAAAAATGGAGGTAAAACAAATGAATATTCTATCTACAACAGTAAGTATCGTTGCCCTATTAATTTCACTGTATACCCTGTACATCGTCCTAAAAAGTAATAGATAAATTAAACGCTAATTTTTAACACAATACATTATTCATACAACTACTGGATTAAGTCATCAATTGTCCTATCTTATTCAAAAAAGGACAATATTAGTTTGTTGAAACAAATTTAAAAAACATTATAGAACATAGCTATTTTAAGGGTGTACACTTTCTGGTGTTGGTGAAATAAAATTCATCAACACCAGTTTTTTATTCTGAAAACAAAAAAAGAGGCCACCATGACCTGTACTAGGCCCTGTCAAGTTGACGGATGAAATAATATAAAATTTAATATGTTTCTAAATGGCTTTATCCCAGTATT